>JBBAMO010000024.1:0-8822 GCA_040402495.1 Rhodoluna sp. | reverse complement strand
GACCAAGCCAAAGAGGAGATCTTTCACCTCTGGGCTTCGCATGATCACAACGAGCTGTCGCCATAGCAAAAATTGACCTACAGCCATTAGCAAACCAGGATTCTGTTGCTGCTACTTGATAGTCCCGAAGATCCATCTCCGACTGCCCCCAACCTAGCTTTTGTCAAGATATAGAATAAACCCACTAACTTTTGTTGGGGGATTAGGGGGAGAAGTGCGTAGAGTCCAAGAATTCGATGAGCTCTTTCGAGAGTGTTGCGACCCTGGTGAAGTTCTTGTGTTTGCGATACATTTTGCGGCTAGGCCTAGTCACAAGATGATGATTAAATCTATGGGTCCGACGGGAATTGGCATCATTTCTAAAGCATTTAAATTCCTGAAAGAAAACGATGCCCGAAGCGTGATTGGGGCTGATTCAAATTTCTCAGAAGGGAAAGTTCGGTTTGTATTTCTAGGCATTACGGGGGCGCGGACATTGACTCAGTACCGGAGGCAATGGTACAGGCACTACGGTAAGCTCGCTGAAATTTGTTGGGGCCGAGGCGCGACTGACTACCCAAAATACTTGACCTTGCTGAATGATAAAAGAATCCAATTTCAACTAAATTTCAATCTTGACAACCTTGAGATTTTGGAAAATAAGGCCACCAATTCCTTCTATGACTTTCTAGAGCGGGAGCACCACCTGAGGGCTGCTCTTGAACAATCCTCACGAGCCAACTGGCCAGGTTGAATCCGTTTCGTAAATGATTTAGATAGCCTCGATCGCCTAAGATCAATAACAAGACAAACATTGAGCGAGACTAAATCATGGCTAAACATTCAGATTCCTTACGAGTTATGGAGCTTTTTGCTGGTGTTGGAGGGTTTCGCCTTGGTCTAGAGAGAAGCGGCTGGCAAACGGTGTTCGCGAATCAATGGGAACCCTCGACCAAGTCTCAGGCTGCGTTCGGATGTTACCAGGCGCATTTCAGCGGCCTCGGAGAAAACACCAATGTCGACATTGCGCAGATAGTCCGCGACATGGAAGAAGACAGCCGCTCTATCCCCGGAGTGGATATGATCGTCGGCGGTTTTCCATGTCAGGACTACTCAGTGGCAAAAACACTCAATTCTGCCAAAGGTTTAGAAGGAAAAAAAGGCGTGCTGTGGTGGGAGATTCATGCGCTAGTCAGAATGGTAAAGCCCAAGTTTGTCTTCTTAGAGAATGTAGATCGGCTTCTCAAATCTCCAGCTGCTCAAAAAGGCAGAGACTTTGCAATCATGCTGAGAACGTTAGGTGATCTTGGTTACTGTATTGAATGGCGCGTAGTTAATGCTGCCGAGGCTGGGTTCGCCCAGCGCAGAATTAGGGTTTACATAGTGGCTTCAAAAATTAGCAAAACACAGAAGTTGGATCCGGTAAAAATGGTAAACCAAACAGGCACGTTTGCGCGCGCTTTCCCAATTCAACCAGTGAGCGACCTGGCATCTGTGCATTTGAGCGCTGACCCAGTTGATATCACATCTAGTTTTGGCGTTGGTTCAGCAAAATCCCCTTTCCTCAACGCGGGTGTGTATGTAAATGGAACAGCATATACTGCCAAGGTCGAATTAGCCGAGCTTACCGGAGGAGCCACACTTGGGTCCTGCGTTAGCCCAGATAGCGAAGTTCCAGAGGAATTCTGGGTTAGCGATGAAAAACTTGAAGAATGGAAGCGACTTAAGGGGAAAAAGACAATAACGCGTGTGCACAAAGCTTCGGGATTCGTATTCAACTATTCAGAAGGCAGCATGGCGTTCCCAGACTCACTTGACAGGCCATCGAGGACTATTGTGACCGGAGAGGGTGGGACGTCGCCATCGCGCTTCAAACACATCATTAGAACTGCCAAAGGTTATAGGCGATTGATGCCGGTAGAACTAGAGAGGCTCAACGGCTTTCCTGATGATTGGACTAAGTTCGATGATGCAGGGAATCAGATTTCGGATGTTAAGCGCGCGTTTTTTATGGGCAACGCTCTAGTAGTAGGTGTGGTTGAGAAAATCGGTGCTGTCATAGCTGAAGATTTATCTAAGTCAAGACTCTCGTAAGCCACTCTAGGCAGGCTCTTTGACTATTGATGCCATTCCTGACAAGAATTTCCGCGATGTCGTGACCCGAAATGACTACAACGGGATGGCCGTCTGACCGCAATTCTGTGTAGGCCTGTTTATCCAATGGCGCCGTGGTTACCAAAACTCCAAACTCTCTATGTTTGAGACGCGAAATCAGACGACTTGTGGCACGCACCCCCACCCTAGAGTCAGGGTTGAAAAGCTTAGCTTCAAGGGCAAAGGTGAGCTGAATTTGGTCATCAATCGGCCCCATATCTAGATGACCAACAGCATCCCTTCCGCCATCTCGGTACCTACGAGTCATTTCAAATGACATTGCTAAGGGAGTACTCATTCGCCAGATTTCAGCTGCAACTGGTTCAAAAATGAACGGATCTTCCTTGCAGCGTTCATAAATGGTCTGGACCAATTCAGCTTCCAACTGGGTTTTCGGCAGTTGAGCCGAGGTGCTTCGGGTCTCGATTCCCGGTGAAAGCAAAGGATTTAGTTTGCCTGTCTTAATCCATTTGAGGAAATTTTTTGGCACTCTTGGGTCGTCTATCTCGAGACTCCGGCTTTGAAACACCTCTCTAACCCAATCGCCAGAAATTGAGCCGCAGTCAAGGACAGTGAAGACTGCTCTGTAGTTTTGAAACCTCTGCCCGTCAACGGATCTCCAAATGGCAATAAGATCTTCGCCAGGATTGTGATTCAAAGATCCAGGAACGGCAAGCCCTCTAAAAACCATATTTCGACCCTCACCAGTAGTCTCAAAAATCAGAATGAGAGGGCATTTGATTCGCTCTTCCAAACTCCCATGTGCCATTGCAAAGACTTCGCTAAGAGTCTTGTTGCCACCAGCCTTCGTGTCATGAAGGTCTTTTCCAGGGGTTCGATTATCGCCGAAATAAATAAATGTACCAGTGTATGGATCCAGCTCATCAGGCCAGTCTGGTTCATTTCCTGTGCTCACCATCACTAGCCCCACGAGACCATCTTTCTCCGCTTTACGCTTTCGAAAGCCCCCTTGCGTCCCTAAGCCCGGTAGAAGGTGATGAAGTGGCTCCCCTCCGTAGCTTGAAGTCGATGAATCTCCCTCATAGATTGCATCGATGATTAAGTCTGCTTGCGCAAGCTCGGCAAATTTGAATCGTCTCAAGATGTCATCTCAACGAAACCGACGGTCTTGGTTCCCAGCTTGTCTGTGCGAATTTTGAAGGATTCCGGCGCTTGGATTCCTACTACCAAAATCGGCACTGAGAGAATATTCGAAAGAGGTCTGGAATACATGAGAAACTGCTCGAACGTGCCGACTACACTGTCAAATGCCCCTGCCTGCTTCAAGTCTTCAGTTGCGCAGATGAGGATGCCGATTCCAGTCTGAATGTCCTTCTTGACGTGATTTAGTTCTGAAGAGAGTACCGGCTTCAGGAGATTCCAAGCAATAGCTTCAGCATGGTTGAAAGCTACCTCGACTGCAACTCCAGACTTCAATTTTGATTCACCGATTAGCGCTGTCTCGGAAATCTCCACCTCCTTGGCAAAATCAAGCCGCCACCGACTAGACCGATATTCACCCTCGGCAAAAATAGGGCTTTCCGCTACCCATCCTCTCTCGGTCAGACTCTGCTTCAAGAGTGTGTTGATAGTTTTCGAGAGGCTCATAGTGCGGCCCTCATGTTCTCTTTGATAGTGGCTAATGAGTTCATAGTCTGAGATGCCTAAAATGGCATCTTCTATCTCATCCCACAGCCTTTTGAAAGACTCTGTGTTTTCGATAATTTGCATTGCAAATTTGTGTGAGTGGTAAACAAATCGCATTCGCGCCCCAGCTTTCAATCTGAGAAGAGTCTATTGCGCTGCGCGCCTGCTCAGATCCTATGAGTGGGTGGCATGGAAATGCACGCCACATGCATTTCCGCCTTGGCATCGTAGTTTTGAGGTTGGGGGGGGGGTGTTGCACTTGGCCCCGCACGCCGTGCACACAACCACAAACTTCTCAGGCCCAACTTCGAGCACGATCACATCTACAACCCGGCCATCCCGGTCTAGGTGACCTGGCGTCTTGTCGAGCGAAGTGCCCTTGGCCTCCAGCCCACACGAACAGATTTTTTCTTCGGTTTCATACTGTCGCCTGAGGATGGCCTTGTGGATGCCAGCATCCTGGGCCTCACCAGCAAGGGTTGCTAGGCGAATCCACTGGGCGGCAAAAGGTTTGCCTGCGTTAGACGACATCTTGCGGATGGCATCTTGCAGCTTGGCCACGCTCTCTTGGCCCAGGCGAATGGTGTTGTTGTATTCGGGCATTAGTCGTTCTCCACTACTCGTCGGTTTGGGTAAGGCTTTTGGGTGCCTGGCAGGGTTGGGTCGCATTCCCCTACCGGCTCTTTGCTCATGTTGAACCATGCGCGACCATGGGCGGTTTCGCCTGTCACATAGCTGGTGCCAAGCACGTGCTTGAAGCCATCCGGGCGGCGAGCGATGAAGACCTTGACGATTTCTGGATCGTGAAAGTAGAGGGTCCAGGCACGGCCCATGCTGGTAACGGTGAACTGTTGCCCTTCAACGTGAACCACCTTGGCTGGGGCGAACGGCTTTTCGCGACCATACTTCATGGCCGCCATCCAGAAGGTGTTGTGACCGGAGTAGTAGCTGTGGCAGTCGATGCCGCCTGCGGATTGATCGATTCTTGGCTCAGATGACATAGTCGTCTCCTTCTTGTTTTTCTTCACGGATGCGTCGCGGCGCATTGTCTTGGGTTTCGAGCAGATAAAACTCGAGGTGGTGGCCTTCGATGATGGCGCGCAGGCTGGCTTGGTCTTTGCCGTGAAAACGCGAGCCGGTGGGCAGCCTGAGCACCGTGGTATCCCAGTTAAATCCGTAGGCGTCGAGCAGCACTGCCTGGACGGCCAGCGGGATGAATGTCTTTGGCACAGGTGGCTCCATGTTGCCCTGCAGATGCCAAGACAGCTTCTGCTCGAGGTTTAGTGGTGCATTGGCAATGAGTTTGGAGATTTCTTGTGGGTGCATGGGCTCCTTTTGGGGTTGGGTGATGATGGTGCGGTGGGTGTGGGTGTGGGTGTTGCCGGTGGGTGTTGCCGCTAGGTGGGTTTGGCGAAAAACACCCCCATATATAGGCGGGGTGACTAAATGTGACCCAGAAATGAGAAAACTCCCTTCGAGCCGGGAGCTGGGCTCCCATCGGTTGCCTTGGGCGGTTGCCCAGGGCCACATCGTTTTGGCACCTTTCCGATGGGGGAGGTTGCCGGATCTTGCGATCACTCTTGATGCAGGTAGAAGTAAACCACAGAGCTCGGACTTTTATTGCACTGCACTGCAAAAAACTTATTAAGGGCCAAAAAAAGGTCGGTGGTTGCCCATAGTTTCGAAGTGTAAGGAAAGGAAGAAGATGAAAGACGATCGATTCAAAGTTGGCGAAATTCGCTGGGGCTGGTGGGATGTCGAGGCTGGCAAGTTAGCTTGGCAGTGCTGGGTTTTCCCCCAAGAAGAAATGGCTATCCGACACAAACCAGAAGAGATGGAACTCTTGGTTGTTGCGGCGGTCTACGACGGCGATAAATGGGTTCGCCTAGAGGATGCACCTAAAGCCTTGCAGAAAATCGCCAAGCCTGGAGAGGTAAAACCTTCGGTGATTTTCGCCTGATCGGTAGTTACTGAGCGCCAGAGAGCAGGCTACAAAAACTCTTTGGCGTGGCGAAACATAAATGTCAGTGGCTGGGTTCATCATTGTCTTCCGCACCAATTGCCATCAGCCGAGGAGACGATAAAACATGAGTGATTTTGAAGAATTTGAAGACGAAAATGCTGATGACAAAATCAAGGCAGACATCGAATCGAGCGACAAAATGGTGCGCGCCGACGCCATCGCTCGCCTAGCCCAAAAGACCCACGAAAGCGGCAACACCTCACGTGCCATCGTCTACCTAGAAAGCTGCGCCGACCTACGCACCGAAATTGAAGACTTCACCGGGCTCACCTATGCCCGCATCCAACTGGGCTGGATGCACACCTACGAAAAGCACTACGAGCTCGCACTCAAAGAGTTCACCATGGCCGTAGATTGCGCACGTCAAAGCTTCAACGCCAACGCCGAGATCGACGCAATGCACCTGTGCGGCATCACCCAGCGCAGCATGAAGAACTACTCGGCCGCCGCCGACTGCTTTGAGCAGTCGCTCAAGTTGGCAGCCGAAACCGACTACCGCTTCATCGGCCAAATTAAAACCGACTACGCACGCATGCTGCGCAAGATTGGCCGCGACGCCGAAGCCGAAACCGTGCTGCTGGGCGCAACCCAAGACCTACAAGACAACGACTTTGAAGCAGTGGTGCCACGCACCGACAACGAACTAGCAAGCACCCTGCTAAACGAAGGCAACGCAACCGCCGCCTACGAAAAGGCTAAAGAGGCCTACCACCTGGCCGACTACAACGACAACGCGCGCGAAGTAGACCGCGCCCAGTTTCTGATGGCACGCGCCAAAAACAAGTTGGGTGCGCATGCGGAGGCCCTCGGCATCCTTGAAGAAATGCGCGGTCGTAAGTCGTTTATGAAGCGCGCCAAGCACAAGGTGCGCACCGACCTCGAATACTCGCAGGCACTAGCCGGAGTGCAGCGTTTTGCCGAAGCCAGCGACCTACTCGCCAAGATCATCCCGGTGATGAAGGTTTACAAGTTCAAGCGCGAAGTGCCCGAGGCGCTAACCCTGCAGGCTCGCCTCTACTTTTTTGCCGACAACCCGCTCGACGCCGAGGCAACCGCAGCCGAGGGCTTGACCTTGGCCAACGAGCACGGGCTCACCGCACTAGCCGTGGAGTTGGTGTACCTAATGTCTGCCTGCTACGAGGTTCTAAACCGCCAAGATGCCCGCGTGGCGCAACTGCAGACCATTACAGGTAACCCGCTCAACGTGAGCCACCAGGAGTACTGGTTTGCCGCATCGGAGTTGGCGCTGCACTTTGCCACCGCCGGCGACACCGACGCCGACGCCGCCCAAAGCTACATCGACCTAATCGGCTCTGGCAACAGCCCACTAATCAACGATGCCGTGCGCGCCCAAAGCGACGAAGCTGGGGCGATTCTGTTGGCTGCCGCTGGGCAAAAGGTGAAGGCCAAGAACCTCGCCGCCAAGGCGATGCAAACGTACCTGCTGGCGTCCAATGCTGGCGCGGCAACCCGTGTGGCGCAGTGGGTGAAAGACCTGGGCTAACGCTCGGTTTTGACTCGAGGCCATCCATTGCGGGTGGCCTCTTGTCTTATCCACAGAAACGTTTTACCCTATTTGTATTACATGTAATACAGGAGAGACTTATGGGCATGTTGACCTTACGAGTGCGAGACGAAATAGAAACTCGCATCGCAGACCTTGCAAAGACCAGTGGGCGCACGAAGACCTACTGGGTTACTCGAATGATTGAACTTGGTCTTGCAGAACTGGAGTACGAACTCTGGCAAGAACAAGCCCTCAAAAAGTTCTTGGCAAGCAAGAACGTGTCTGCACAGCAGCTCGAAACCGATAGCAACATGGTTATGGAATTTGATGCCTGGCTCATGGAAGCTGAAGGAAACCCTGAACTTCAAAGAGGCGATGATGCGGTTGCAAGCAACAGATCGCCAAAGAATACGGAGCAAGCTTAACCATCTAGCAAACTCGCCAGACCCAAAAACAGGCTGCAAAGCGCTGAGTGGCCAACTCTCTGGCTATCGAAGCCTGAGAGTTGGCGATTATCGAGTGATTATTTTGTTGGACGAGCCCATTCTTGAAATCATCGCCCTAGACGTTGGCCATAGGCGAAACATTTACAACTAAAGCGGCATAACCTTCAGAGTTGCCAACGTTGGGTCGGCCACATAGGCAATTCGAGTGCCGGCATCGCGAGCCTCAAACAAAGCGTTTAGAGCAGCCTCGGTGATGCGCTCCCCCGGCGAAAGCACCGGAACACCCGGAGGGTAAGGGCAAATCATCTCAACCGAAACACGACCGATTGCCTCGGCAGCCGGCACAACCTCGTAAGCGCTAAAGAACGCCTCGCGAGGAGTAACCACAACCTCAGGCGCAATCGAAAAAGCTGCGGCGGTCTTAATCGGGCGAAGCTCGCCTCGGTGAGCATCAACAATCTTGATCACGCGAGAGATTAGATCGTCGATGCGCTCAGGAGTGTCGGCCAGCGTAATCATCGGAATGATCACATCGCGGTTAGCCATCTCAAGGTCGATGTTGGCGGCCAGCAGCTCGGCCTCAACCAGGTTGCCATCGGCACCAACGGTCGAAAGCAAAATAACCATCTTCAACGGATCGATGTATTGCCCATCAATCACACCGATGCCCGCCTCGCGCAAACGAGCACGCCCGCGCTTGGTTGCCTCGATAACCGGAGCCAACAGCTCTTCGCCGTGGCGCGCCAGAAGGGCGCGGGCGGCATCGATGGAGGCAAGAATTCGCCCGCTCATCGAGGTGGTCTGCGTTGAATCGAACACCTTGTTGAAACGCGGTAGGTCTACATACTCACCGCGAACCAACACAAACGACGCCTGCGAATACGAAGGCAGAGTTTTGTGTGCAGAGGTAACCACGATGTCGGCGCCCTCCGCCAGCGGGTGGTTTGGAAGGTCTGGGTGAAAACCAAAGTGCGCGGCCCAAGCGGCATCAACCACAAGTGGAATGCCGTGCGGCCTTTGGCAAATCGTATGCGTACGCCTCGAGTTCGGCCTTGCCATTTCCGGT
>JBBAMO010000023.1:0-9075 GCA_040402495.1 Rhodoluna sp. | reverse complement strand
CAAGACTGTGATCTGGGACAACTGGCCTTACTACATGGACGGCGAGGCCGACGGCACCTTCCCAACGCTTAAGGATTACGAAAAGAAGTCTGGCGTAACGGTCAAGTACAACACCAAGGTAGACGACAACAACACTTACGTAGCAAGCATCAAAAACCAGCTCGAAGCTGGAACCAACACCGGTGCAGACACCTTCTGCCTCACCGACTGGATGGTCACCAGATTGATTGCAGCCGAGCAGGTTCAGGCTCTCGACTACAAGAAGCTTGGCAACGCTACCGCCAACCTAGACCCAGCCTTCCGCAACGACTTTGGCTCGTTCGACCCAGGTCGCAAGTACTCCCTGCCCTGGAAGGGCATCATCGCCGCCGTTGGATACCACAAGGAAAACTACAAGGCAGCCACCGGAAAAGACGCACCAACCAGCCTTGAAGACCTTTGGGTTCCAGAACTGAACGGCAAGATCGAGGTTCTGTCGGAGATGCGCGACACCTTGGGCATATTCATGCTTGCCGACGGTGTCGACATCACCAAGTTCACCGAGGCGGACTTCAACCGCTCGCTAGAGAAGTTCAAGAGCCTAACCGCCAGCGGCCAAATCCGTGGCGTAAAGGGCAACAGCTACATCGAAGACTTCGTATCGGGCGACGCTATTGCTGGAATCGTTTGGGCTGGCGACCTAGTTGCTACAAACCTCGAGAACGGCGACGAAGCCCTTGGCTACGTGCTGCTAGACACCGGTTCAACCTTCGCCACGGATAACTTTGTTATTCCGAACGGTGCTGAAAACCCTGACCTAGCGCTCGATCTCATCAACTACTACTACGACCCAGCCGTGATTGCTAAGAGCACCATCGGTGGAGTTTTCTACGTGCCACCGGTGCTTGGAGTGAAAGAACTCGTTGCGGAAACCAACCCTGAGTTGGCAAACAACGAACTCATTTTCCCTTCGGCAGAAACCTACGCCACCAAGTTGCACCACTTCCGTTCTCTAACTCCTGCCGAAGACGACCTCTTCACGCAGGCCTGGAGTGACGCCTCGAACGGGGTTGTGTAGTTGGCCAGCCAGGTAAAAGTATCTGGAGCCGACCTAGAACTCATTGACGTCCGCAAGGACTTTCCTGGGTTTACCGCACTCGACGACATGGACCTGCACATTCCCGCAGGAGAGTTCTTTGCCCTGCTTGGTCCGTCGGGTTGCGGAAAGACCACAACGCTGAGAATCGTTGCAGGCCTAGAAACCCCAACTCAGGGCCAGGTGCTCATAGGTGGTCAAGACATCACCAACATGAAACCTCACGAGCGTCCGGTGAACACCGTTTTTCAGTCCTACGCGCTTTTCCCGCACATGACGATTCTCGAAAACGTGGCCTTCGGTCTACGTCAGCGCAAAATTGACGACCCGCTTAAGAAGGCGCAGGATGCCCTCGACCTCGTGGAGCTTGGTCATGTAGGGGCACGTCGCCCTCAGCAGCTTTCCGGTGGTCAGCAGCAGCGCGTGGCTTTGGCTCGCGCGTTGGTCAACCGACCATCGTTGTTGTTGCTCGATGAGCCTCTAGGTGCGCTCGACCTCAAGTTGCGTCGTCAGATGCAAATTGAGCTCAAGGCCATCCAGATGGAAGTCGGCCTCACCTTCTTGCACGTAACGCACGACCAAGAAGAAGCCATGGACATGGCCGATACGGTTGCGGTTATGAACAAGGGGCGCATCGAACAGATGGGCGCTCCTGAAGCCCTCTACGACCGGCCTAAGACAGCTTTCGTTTCCAAGTTCTTGGGTCAATCAAACCTGTTTGTTGGCAAGGTTGTGGACTCAAACGATTCATCTGTGTCAATCGAAGTTGGCGGGCACAAGGTGACCGTAGACAAAAAGCGCGCGGAGAAGCACACTGGCACCATCGCCATTGGCGTGCGCCCAGAGAAAGCAACATTCCACACCGAGAACCCAAAACTCGGCAGCGACCACGTATCAATCGGTCAGGGTGAAATTATTGACATCCGTTTCACCGGCGTGAGCAACCAGTACCTAATCGAAGTGCCAAACGTTGGCGAAATCACTGTCTTCGCTCAGAACATCGGCAAGAGCCCGGTTATCGAACTTGGTGCAAAGGTTTGGGTTTCCTGGAAGGTTGAGCACAGCTTTGGGCTTTCCGACCTTCCAGACGGCACCGAAGATCAGGGCTAGTCGTGGCATTCGCAGCTTTTTCGAATAACACCCCTAACAAGAACTCGGGCGCGCCGGTCAAATCTGGCAAGATCGTGCTTGCCCTGCTCTTGCCTGGGCTGATTTACTTGGCGATGTTCTTCTTCATCCCACTGGTCGCGCTGATTCAAACCTCGCTAGAAAAGCGTGTAACCACTCCGAGTGTTCACTTTGAAGCGGCCTGGAACTGGCAAAACTACGTAGACGTTATCGACCGCTACCTACCGCAGATTTTGCGTTCATTTGGATACGCGTTTGTGGCAACCATCATTGCTCTGCTGATTAGTTACCCACTGGCTTACTTCATCGGAGTGAAGGTTCGTCACCGTCCGGTGCTTCAGCGCCTAATGGTGACCCTGGTTATCGCCCCATTCTTCATCTCGTTCCTGCTGCGCACCATCGCCTGGAAGCAACTTCTAGCGGACAACTCGGCCACCATGGACTTCATTCGCCAGCTCGGGCTCATCGGTCCAAACGAGTCTTTTATTGGCACTGGTGGTGCTGTTGTCTTCGGTCTGGTCTATAACTTCATTCCTTTTATGACACTTCCGCTGTATACAACTCTCGAGCGACTCGATGTGAGATATCTGGAGGCAGGATCCGACCTGTATGCCAGCCCCTCAAAGGTTTTTCGTAAGGTGACGCTGCCGCTTTCAATGCCAGGAATTATTTCGGGCACTCTGCTCACCTTCATTCCTATTGCGGGTGATTACGTTAACGCCAGTCAAGACTTCCTCGGATCCGCCGATACCTCAATGATTGGAACCATGGTGGTACAAGACCAGCTGGTAACCAATAATCCTCAGTCGGCTACAGCTCTATCGGTGCTGCTGATGGGCACCATCCTGGTTTTGATCACCGTTTATGTGCGTAGAGCAGGAACGGAGGAACTGCTATGAGAAAGCTTTCGGCAAGCAAGTTCATCTTTCCGGTCTACGCAACCCTTGCGCTGCTTTTCTTGCTAATCCCAATCATTTACACGTTTGTTTTCTCGTTCAATCAGGCGAACCGCAGAAACACCGTGTGGCAGGGATTCACTCTAGACAACTGGCTAAACCCGTGCGGCCGCCAAGATCTCTGCGATGCTGTGGGCACATCGTTGCTCATCGCCTTGGTGTCAACCGTCATCGCCACGGTTCTAGGAACTGCACTGGCAATCGCGTTGGTGCGGTATCACTTCAGAGCTCGTTCAGCCGTGAGCCTTTCGCTGTTCTTGCCTATGGCTACTCCCGAGATCGTCATGGGTGCCGGCCTGGCATCGTTGTTCTTCAGCATTGGCATCGAGCGCGGCTTCTTGACCGTGATTTTGGCTCACGTGATGTTCTGTCTTTCATTCGTGGTCACCACGGTGAAGGCGCGAGTGCAGATGCTTGACCCAACTCTCGAAGAAGCGGCAGCAGACCTGTATGCAACGCCGCAGCAAGTGTTCTGGAAGGTCACCTTTCCGCTGCTAGTTCCTGGAATCATGGCGGCGGCCTTGCTGTCTTTCGCACTTAGCTTCGATGACTTCATCATCACGTACTTCAACGCCGGCAATGTGACCACGTTCCCGCTCTTCATCTACGTTGCGGCCAAGGGTGGATTGCCACCTCAGGCCAACGTGATTGCGTCGTCGGTGTTCTTGCTAGCGATTTTTGCCGTGGTTGCCACTCAGGTTTACGGCAACATCAAGCGCAAGCGTCTAGCCCTAGCCAAATAGCGAAGCAACAGCCTCGCGGAAGTGCTCGGTGTGACGAGCAACGTCGGCTGCCGTGTGAGCTGGCGACATCAATGCCATGTTGTGAAACGGCGTCATCAAAATTCCGCGGTTGAGCGCGTGCAGGTGAAGATACTGCTGCAACTCAAAGTCGTCGGCATCGGCTGCCTCGCGTCCAGTTAGAGGCGCTGAATCCCTAAATGAATACTCAGCACGACATCCAAGCTGCGAAACCTGCCACGGGGCGTTGAACTCATCGATGATGGCCTGCACATCTGCCGTCCACACGTCGCATAGGGCTTCCATCGCTACGAATGCCTCAGGGGTGAGCACTTTAGTTAGCGTTGCAGCGACGGCGGCCATCGAGAGTGCGTTTCCTGCAAGCGTGCCGCCCACGCCTCCGACATCGATGTGTTCAAGGTGAAGGCTGTCGGTAACGCGCTTTGTCAGCTCTTCGCTCATTCCAAAAGCACCAGCGGGGATGCCAGCGCCAATGGTCTTGCCCAAAACAACGGCGTCGGGATGCAACTCGCGGCGGGCAGTCATGCCGCCAGGTCCCTCCGAAAGCGTGTGAGTTTCATCGTGAATCAGAATCACGCCATACTTTTTGGTTAGTACGCGCAATCCTTCGAGATAGCCAGGCTGCGGCAGCACGATTCCGATGTTGGTCATCGCTGGCTCGATCAACATCGCAGCTACATCGCCTGTAGCAAAGGCCTGCTCGGCTGCGGCTAGATCGTTGAAAGGCACCACGATGGTGGTATGCGCTGGGTCAACCTGGGGGCCAATGTTGTTTTGGCGCGAAACCGTGTTGCCTTTGTCGTCGAGGTTGGCAAAGGTCTCATCAACCGTGCCGTGATAGCAGTAGTCGTGAACCACGATTTTTTGGCGGCCGGTCACGTGGCGCGCGTAGCGCAGGATGTGGCGATTGGCATCCGTGGCGGTCAGAGTGAACTGCCACTTTGGAACACCGAATCGGTCGGCGAGTGTTTGCGCTGCAACGGTGGCATCTTCCGTCGGAAGCATCAGTGTGATGCCCTGCGAAAGTTGCTTGGCGATGGCCTTCACCGATGCATCAGGTGAATGACCAACCATAGCGCCAGTATCGCCAAGGCAGAAGTCGACATATTCGATTCCGTCTACATCCGTAAACCTTGAGCCTTTGGCGTGCTCTACATAGACCGGAAACCCGCCAGGCCACTTAGCCATCCAAGACATTGGAACACCAGACATCATTGGGCCAAGGGCGCTCTGATGTTTGGCGAATGAACGAGGATGCGCTGCTTGAAAACGCTCAACCTCCGCTTCAAACAGGGATGCGAGTTTGCTGCGATTTTCGTAAACCATTTGAATCACCTTTGATTCGATTGATGCGGATGGTTGGGGTTAGAGGCTGGCTAGCGCTGCGTCCAAAACATCGAGGGCGTCGTGTAGCTGCGCATCGGTGATTGGAAGTGGTGGCAAAAAGCGAATCACGTTTCCGTAGGTTCCGGCATTCAGAATCAGCACACCGTTCTGGTGGCAGAACTTCACGATTGCATCAACCGCGCCACTGTTGGGGGTGTGAGTGCCTGGCTCTACGAACTCGATGGCGATCATTGCGCCTCGACCGCGAACCTCACCAATCACAGGGTACTTAGCCTTCAGAGCCTCTAGACGAGGCACCACAACGCTTTCGATGTGCATCGCGCGCTCTAGAACCCCACCGGCTTCGATCTGCTTGAGCACGGCAACTGCAGCAGCGGCTGCAACAGGGTTACCGCCGTAGGTGCCACCAATTCCGCCAGGGTGTGAAGAATCCATGATTTCAGCGCGGCCAGTTACTGCCGAAATCGGCATACCGCCTGCAACGCCCTTGGCAATGGTGACTAGGTCTGGCTCAAAGCCATCTTCGTATTGTGAGGCAAACCACTTGCCTGTGCGGGCGATACCGCTCTGAACCTCATCGGCCACCATCACGATGCCGTTGGCCTTAGCCCATGCACCGATGGTCTTCAAGAAGCCAGGGGCAGGCACGATGAAGCCACCCTCACCCTGAATCGGTTCAATTACAACTGCCGCAAGGCTGGATGCTCCGACGCGCTTTTCCATGTAGGTGATGGCGCGCTGGGCAGCCTGCTCGCCGGTCATGCCCTCAGGGTCGCGGAACGGGTAAGACATTGGCACGTGGTGCACGCCAGGGGCGAACGGGCCAAAGCCCGCGTTGTAAGGCATCGCCTTGAAGTTCATAGCCATGGTGAGGTTGGTGCGACCGTGGTACGCGTGGTCGAATACGGCAATCTCACCGCGTCCGGTGAACTTGCGGGCAAACTTCACGGCATTCTCAACGGCTTCGGCACCCGAGTTGAAAAGTGCAGAACGCTTTTCAAAGTCGCCAGGGGTGTACTTATTGAGCAGCTCGCAAAGCTCTACGTATGGAGCGTAAGGAGTAACGGTAAACAACGTGTGGGTGAGCTTGGCAACTTGCTCTTGCACGGCTGCAACTACGGCGTCATCTGTGTGCCCGATGGTAACTACACCGATGCCCGAGCCGAGGTCGGTGAACTGGTTGCCGTCGATGTCAATCAGAGTGGCACCGTGAGCTCGGTCGATGTAAACGGGAAGTGCCGCACCAACGCCGTGCGAAACGGCTTTTAGGCGCTTGGCATGCATTTCTTGAGACTTAGGACCTGGAATAGCAGTGACAATTTTGCGCTCTAGCGCCGGGGTGTGCTCGCTCATGGTTTCATTCTACGCCTCGCTGTTTTGTTTGGTTCTTAGCGCGCGGTTTATTGGCAATCTCTCAGGGATGGCAAGATTGACACATGCGTCGCGTAATCATTCTCGGATCCACCGGATCAATTGGCACTCAGGCCCTTGAGGTCATCGATGCCAACCGCGACCGTTTTAAAGTCGTAGGTTTAGCCGCTGGCCAAAACTCCGAGCTTCTCGAATCTCAGCGCTCGCAGTTTGGTGTCGCCAGCGATAAGTCCGTTCTGGGCGCTCAAGCCGCAACTGATTTGGTTCTAAACACCGATGCTGACGTCGTCATCAACGGCATCACAGGCTCGATTGGCCTAGCACCAACATTGGCAACTCTAAAAACCGGAAAGACTTTGGCGCTTGCTAACAAGGAGTCGCTCATTGTTGGCGGCCAGTTGGTCAAAGATGCCGCGGCACTAGGCCAAATCGTTCCCGTCGACTCGGAGCACTCGGCGCTTGCGCAGTGCCTCTTGGCAGGCGCGCCATCTGAGGTTAGAAAACTTATTTTGACCGCATCAGGCGGCCCGTTTAGGGGCTTTACTCGCGAGCAATTGGCAAGCGTTACGCCAGAGCAGGCTCTGGCTCACCCAACCTGGGTGATGGGCAAGGTGGTCACCACCAACTCGGCAACGCTGGTCAACAAGGGTCTCGAGTTGATTGAGGCGCACCTTCTTTTTGACGTTCCTTTCGACCGCATCGACGTAACCGTGCACCCGCAATCGGTGGTGCACTCGATGGTTGAGTTTGTGGACGGTTCGGTCTTGGCACAATGCTCACCGCCAAACATGAAGCTTCCGATTGCCCTGGGTATGTCTTGGCCCGAGCGCGTCGAAAATGTGGCCCCAGCTTGCGACTGGACCAAGGCTGCAACCTGGACCTTTGAGCCGCTCGACGAGAGCGTGTTTGGCGCCGTTCGATTGGCTCGCCAGGTGGGTTCTGCGGGGCTCACCTACCCGGCCGTTTACAACGCGGCCAACGAGCAGGCGGTGGAGGCTTTCCATGCCGGCCGAATCGGATTCAACCAGATAGTCGACCTAATTGAGCGCGTGGTGGATGCCCACGAGCCTGAGCGCGAGCTCACTCTCGAGTCGGTACTGCGAGCCGAGGTTTGGGCGAGAGACCGCGCCGATGCGCAAATCGCAACCGCTTGTTAGCCACCATCAGCAAACTGTCAGCCGCCCAAGTTAGGTTTCACTCGTGAACGAAATTCTGCTCTACATCGTCGGTGTTCTTGTCTTGGTGCTTTGTTTGTTGCTGTCTGTTGGGCTGCACGAATTTGGTCATTTGATTCCTGCCAAGCTTTTTGGCGTGCGTGTTCCACACTGGGCGATTGGCTTTGGACCAAAGCTTTTTGCCAAGAAAATTGGCGAGACCGAGTATTCGATTCGGGCCATTCCGCTGGGCGGGTTTATCACTCTGATTGGCATGTATCCGCCGGCCAAACCTGGCACCGACGACACAAAACGCTGGTTCTCATCAACAATCATTTCGGCTCGAAACGCTCATAAAGAGCACGAGCAACCTGGCGACGAAAACCGCAAGTTTTATCAACTTTCAGCTTGGAAGCGCATCGTCGTTATGTTTGGCGGTCCCGTGACCAACCTGATTCTTGGCGTGGTTTTGATTACCACTGCGCTGTCTGGTTTTGGCATTGATCAGCGAGTAAACGTGTTCGAAACAGTGGTTGCCTGCGAGGCTCAGATGCTCGACGATGAAGCCACCTGCGATGCGCAGTCGGTAGTAACCCCAGCTGCGCTTGCCGGGCTTAAGTCTGGCGACAAATTGGTTTCTGTCGACAGTAAAACCGTGACTCTTACCGAAGATGCATTGGCACCCATCGTTGAGCTGCCGCTCACGCAGCACTCCATCGTGGTGGAACGCTCAGGACAGCAGCTTGAACTTTCGGTCACGGCAAGTCAAACGGCATTGCCTTACTACGATGCCAACGGCAATGTTGCGTTGAACACAGATGGCACGCAGGCGCTCAAGACGCGCCCGTACATCGGCGTGCAGTTCGCTCATCAACGAGTTGGTGCTCCACTAGAGCAATCAATCGGCCGTGCATTTGTTATGACCGGCGACACCTTGGGAATGATCGTTCAATTCCCTCAACAGGTTTATGCGTCGATTTCTGCGCTGTTCACAGGGGAAGAACGCAACCCCTCCGGCGCTGTATCGATCATCGGAGTGGGCCAAGCTGCGGGTTCAATAACCGCAAACGCTAACTCCACGCTGGCCGACCGTATCTACATGAACCTGTTTTTGATTGGCTCGCTAAACCTCGCGCTCTTTGCCTTCAACATGATTCCACTGCCACCGCTCGACGGCGGTCACATCGCGGGTGGCATCTACGAATACCTAAAGCGCGGAGTCTTTCGTCTGCTTGGCAAGAAAGACCCTGGCTATGCCGACACGGCACTGCTCGCTCCTCTAG
>JBBAMO010000022.1:0-9159 GCA_040402495.1 Rhodoluna sp. | reverse complement strand
CAAAGAAGGAATCTCGGTCAAGCTTGTGAAACTCGATGGGGCAGTGGAGACGGCAGTTCAACTCGGCGTTGCCGATGCAGTCGCCGATGTGGTCTCAACGGGAAACACGCTTAGACAGGCAGGGCTCGAAATATTCGGCCCGACGCTTCTGCACAGTACAGCTCAGCTAATCGCCGCACCCGGTAAGCAGGCAGCAAGCGAGACACTATTGCGCCGACTTAGAGGTGTGATTGTTGCCCGTGAATACGTGATTTTCGATTATGACTGCCCAGTCGAATTGGTTGAAAAAGCCAGCACTCTAACTCCTGGAATCGAATCACCAACTATCTCGCCCCTTCGCGACACCGAATGGGTTGCAGTGCGGGCTTTAGTTAAATCGAGCGAGATAAATTCAAAAATGGACGCGCTCTACTTACTAGGCGCGCGTGCAATTTTGGTGAGTGCGATTCACGCAGCAAGAATCTAGATCTTGGCACTGTCGGTTCGCATAATTCCTTGCCTCGACGTGGCCGCTGGTCGAGTTGTCAAGGGTGTCAATTTTCTAGATCTCCGAGATGCTGGCGACCCTATCGAGTTGGCGCAGTATTACTACGAAAGCGGTGCCGACGAGCTCACCTTTCTCGATGTAAATGCCACAAACGAAAATCGAAGCACCATGTACCACCTAGTCACAAAGACGGCTGAACAGGTATTTATACCTCTGACCGTCGGCGGGGGTATAAAGACGCCGGACGACGTAGCAAATCTTCTTGCGGCCGGCGCCGACAAGGTTTCAGTAGCCAGCGCTGCACTAGCCAATCCCTCTATGATTTCTGAAATAGCCAGCCGCTTCGGAACACAGGTACTAGTTCTATCACTTGACGCCAAGAGAGATTCAGGTCAGAAATCAGGATTCACGGCGACCACTAATGGTGGAAGAGTGAACGCAGATAAAGATGCTATCGATTGGGTGAAAGAAGCCGTCGATTTGGGAGTAGGCGAGGTACTGGTCAATTCAATCGACGCGGATGGAACACAGGATGGTTTCGACCTCGCGATGCTCGAAGCTGTGCGCAACGTTTGCACAGTGCCGGTAATAGCTTCCGGTGGAGCAGGAAAAGTCGACGACTTCCTGGCCGCTGCAAGAACTGGCGTCGACGCACTTCTTGCGGCGAGCATTTTTCACAACCGCTCTGTAACAATTGCTGAAGTGAAGACAGAATTGTTTGCACACGGATTCGAGGTCAGAAATTGAGCATGGACATCAAAGTGGCGCTTGTCGATCTTAAGTTCAATGATCAAGGGCTCATCCCCGTAATAGTTCAGAGTGAGGAATCAAGAGAAGTTCTGATGATGGCCTGGATGAACCGCGAGAGCCTCAGCCAAACAATTGAAATTGGCGAAACTGTTTTTTGGTCTCGCAGTCGTCAAGAAATTTGGCACAAGGGCGCTACTTCAGGAAACACGCAATCGGTGAGTTCAATAACCGCTGACTGTGACCGAGACACACTACTCATTTTGGTTCAAGAGCACGGACCAGCTTGCCACACCGGAAGTCGGACCTGTTTTGGGCACTCGAATGAACGATCCTCAGGAGATGCGCAATGATAACGAATCTCGAAACAGTTATAGCTCTGGCTAAGGATCATAAGGTTGTGCCTGTTATCGAGGAGCTCTTCTCCGGCGCCGAAAGCCCAGTCGCCATTTTCGAAAAAACAGCTGGCAAGAAACCCGGAAGCTTCCTATTGGAATCTGCAGAGCACGGAGTCTGGTCGCGCTACTCATTCATCGGTGTCAATGCGCGCGGAGTGTTATCAAAAGACGCAATTGCAGGTGTTCAATGGGCTTCTGCTGGCAACTACGATGCTCTGCCTTCCGGTAGCGACCAATCATTACCAAACTCAGCCCTAGAGGCTTTGAGACTGGTCTGTGAGAAGTGGACCTCCGCGCCAATTCCAGGTCTTCCGCCTTTGACTTCTGGCCTGGTAGGGACCCTCGGCTGGGACATCATCCGTGAAATAGAGAACTTGCCACCTTCTTCTCAATCGGCTTACGAAGCACCATTGATGGCTTTTGCGATGCTTCAAGACGTGATTGTTATGGATCACCACACGAGCAAAATTCTTTTGGTTTCAAACATTTACGTGAACGAGTCTGAATCAATTCAAGATTCTTACAACGATGCTCTCGCACGTATCACGGCGATGAGGATCGATCTGATTGCGCCGTCGGAGCCGTACCTGGCGAGCAGTGTCGATAGCGATGCCGCTACTCCTGAAGCAAACATGACAGAAGACCAGTTTCTGCAGGCGGTGAAATCCGCAAAAGAGTTTGTGAAACTCGGCGACGTTTTCCAAGTTGTACTGTCGCAACGATTTGATCTCGAAGCAACCGCCTCTGCTCTAGACATCTACCGTGCATTGCGAGCCCTGAACCCAAGCCCTTACATGTATGTCTTCAACATGCAAGACGCTTCTGGCGAGTACGCCGTTGTCGGTTCTTCTCCGGAGGCGCTAGTTAAAGTGCACAACTCACACGCGGTAATGCACCCAATTGCAGGTTCACGCCCGCGAGGTAAGGACTGGGAAGAGGACCAAAGATTGGAAGACAGCCTGCAGGCGGATGCAAAGGAGCGTGCAGAGCATCTAATGCTTGTCGACCTAGCTAGAAATGATCTTCTGAAGGTGTGTGAACCGACGTCGGTAGCCGTCACTGAGTTTATGCAGGTTCACAAATTCTCACACATTCAACACCTTGTATCCACCGTCGAAGGCCAAGTTGCTGCTGGTAAGTCCGTTGTAGATGTATTCAAGGCAACCTTTCCGGCGGGAACGCTTTCAGGCGCCCCAAAGCCCCGAGCATTGGAGGTCATTGGCGAACTGGAGAGCCAGAATCGCGGTCTTTTCGGGGGAGTAGTGGGTTACTTCGATTTTGCAGGAAACACCGATCTAGCAATCGCCATTAGAACCATTTTTCTTCGGGACGGCATGGCTCGAGTGCAAGCTGGCGCTGGCATCGTGTTGGACTCAGACCCAAAGAGCGAGTACGAGGAAACTAGAAGCAAGGCTTCTGCACCGCTCAAAGCAGTACACCTAGCAAATAATTTGGTTCGGGTAACTTGAAGCGAAGACTTGCTGCACTTGCAGTTGTAGCGCTGTTTTTCTTGTCGCTGTGCGTGAGCCAGGTTTGGTACACAGTTTGCACTTCAGTCTCGCCAAATCTGAGTTTTACAGGCTCAGAATTCGACTCATCGCTTACCTCACTACTTCTGCTAGTCGGGCTGATGACGCTTGTGGCTCTTTATCTCAAAACCAGAATGGCCGCCGTGCTTCATGCAGCGTCACTTGTGCTGGTCGTAATCTCTTGTTCATTGAGCGGTTTCAGGATAGCGACGGGAGATCTCAAAGCCGTTGAATCCAAGATTGAACGGGCAACAGGTGTCGTTGGTTGGATTTCGCAGAAGACAGAAGTAGTTACCAAAGTTGAATTGTCATTTTGGCCTCTACTTACTCTTGTACCCGCGCTTGTTCTCGCGACAGCTCTGGCGGTTTTGGCTTTCTCCGCGAGGGGACAGAAGAAGCAGCCGGCCGGAAGCGCCGAAAGAGCGAATTCAAAAAATACGAACACCGCTTCCGACCTATGGAGTGAGACAAGTAATCAACTTTGATAAACTTGAATCACAAGAAGGAGCAATCATGTCAAGCGAAAATCTAAACGACCCAGGCCATGGCGACTCTGTTGCCGCGTGGACCGCGGTAATCATCGTCATAATTGCCTCCATCATCGCAACCGTCGCCTACTACTTTGAGCAGACCGACTACATGTACGCATCTGCTGGGCTCGCCGTGTTTGGCGTGATTGCAGGGTTCGTGCTTTCGAAAATCGGTTTCGGCGTCAAGCGTTCCAAGTAGTGCTCGAAAGTCTCTATCACGGCGCAATCGCCGATGCAGCAAAGCGCGAAGAATCGACCAGTACGAGTGATCTTGAATCACTAGTGGCTCGACAAGTTGAAGCGCTTGACGCCCTTGTCGCTCTAGCCCCGCGCGACACCGTGCATATTCTTGCTGAAGTCAAGAGGGCTAGTCCATCAAAGGGAGCTCTGGCTGAGATTCCGGATCCTGCACTACTTGCCGAGATTTACCAAAGTGGTGGTGCGTCAGCAATCAGCGTCTTAACCGAAGAGCGAAAGTTCAAGGGATCACTCAAAGATCTCACGGATGTTCGGCAGCGAGTTCACCTGCCGCTTCTGCGCAAGGATTTCATTGGAACCGAGTATCAACTATTGGAAGCTAGGGCCTACGGGGCAGACATATTCTTGCTGATTGTGGCCGGTCTTTCTGCGAATCGTCTCAAGCAGCTCAAAGATTTCGGCGAAGCCCTTGGAATGACCGCCTTTATTGAGACGCACTCCAGCGATGAAGTAAAAATCGCCCTCGACGTAAACGCCAAACTCCTTGGAGTTAACGCTCGAGACTTGAGCACCTTTGAAACCGATAGAGACCTCTTTGGCCGACTAGTTGGCCTAATTCCAGACGGAGTCATAAAGGTAGCCGAAAGCGCTGTTCGCGACTCGAAAGATGTAGCTCACTACCGGGCTGCCGGAGCGGATGTTGTACTCGTCGGCGAAGCACTTGTGACTAGCGATCCTGAAGCTACCCTACGTTCATTTTTTGATTCCGAAGAGCCTAGGATTTAACAATGAGCGAGACCAAACTGAGGGACCAACAGGGTCCATACTTTGGCGAATTTGGCGGACGTTTCGTGCCCGAATCTCTCATCGCTGCGTTGGACCAACTTGAAGAAACCTATTTGACGGCAAAGAATGATCCATCCTTTGCGGCCGAACTGGGCGAATTGCAAAGGTCGTACACCGGTAGACCTAGCATCATCACAGAAGCTAGCCGATTCGCCTCTCATGCTGGTGACGTTCGCATTTTACTGAAGCGAGAAGACCTAAACCACACCGGTTCGCACAAAATCAACAATGTGTTGGGCCAGGCTCTATTGGCTAAACGTATGGGTAAAACCCGCATCATTGCCGAAACTGGCGCAGGCCAACACGGTGTCGCGTCAGCAACGGCTGCAGCTCTTTTTGGCCTCGACTGCGTTGTCTACATGGGTGAAGTGGACACCAAGCGTCAAGCTCTAAACGTGGCTCGAATGAAGCTTTTGGGTGCCGAAGTGGTAGCCGTAAAGACTGGTAGCCGAACTCTAAAAGATGCAATTAATGAAGCCCTTCGCGACTGGGTTGCAAACGTTGAGACCACACATTACCTTCTGGGCACCGTGGCAGGACCTCACCCATTCCCGACCATGGTTCGCGATTTTCATTCGGTAATTGGTGTCGAAGCGCGAGAGCAAATGATTCGTGATTTTGGTGGCCTGCCTGATGTTGTCGCGGCTTGCGTAGGTGGAGGATCAAACGCAATCGGTATCTTCCACGCTTTCTTAGACGACCCTACGGTTGCACTGTTCGGCTTTGAAGCCGCTGGCGAAGGCATGGACACCGACCGTCACGCAGCGACACTCAACTACGGTAAACCCGGGGTTTTACACGGCGCGCGTTCTTACATGTTGCAGGACGAAGATGGTCAAACCATCGACAGTCACTCCATTTCTGCGGGCATGGATTATCCGGGCGTTGGCCCAGAGCACTCTTGGCTAAAAGATCTGCAAAGAGCAACCTACCGCGGCATCAGCGACTCCGAAGCCATGGATGCTTTGCGTCTGCTTAGCAGAACCGAAGGAATCATCCCGGCGATTGAATCTGCGCACGCACTCGCTGGCGCCTTGAAACTCGGAAAAGAGCTAAAGCCGGGGTCAACAATTTTGATAAACCTTTCTGGGCGCGGCGACAAAGACATGGAAACAGCTGCTCGCTACTTTGGATTACTTGGAGAAGACTGATGTCTGTAACCAGCGACGCACTGAAGGCAAACTCCAGCAAAGGCAAAGATTCCTTGATTGGGTACTTTCCAATCGGTTATCCAACTCTGGAAGAGTCGATCGAGGCCGCTGTTGCGATGTGCGAAGAAGGCGTCGATGTTCTGGAACTCGGAGTGCCCTACTCAGACCCAGTAATGGACGGCGTTGTGATTCAAGAGGCGACTCAAGAAGCACTTCAAAACGGCTTCAAACTTCGCACACTCTTTCCTGCTCTCAAAGAGATCACCGGGAGGGTGGAAACGCCTATCTTGGTTATGACCTACTGGAATCCGGTCTTGCAATATGGGGTCGAAAAGTTCTCAGCTGAGCTGAAAGAAGCCGGGGGAGCAGGGCTGATAACACCTGACCTTATCCCCGATGAGGCCGAGGTCTGGCTTGAACAAAGTGACAAACACAACCTCGATCGCGTTTTTTTGGCTACTCCCACTTCTACTCAAGAACGAGTAGATACCGCTACCAGACTCAGCAGAGGATTTGTCTACGCAGTCTCAACGATGGGTATCACCGGCGCGCGCCAAGAGGTTGATCAAAGTGCACGCCAGGTCGTTGCTTCTGTAAGAACCGCAAATCAAGATCAGAATGTCGCCGTTGGCATTGGAATCTCCACGGCCGAACAGGCTTCGCAAGTCAACGACTACTCAGATGGGGCAATAGTTGGCTCTGTTTTCGTAAAGGCATACCAACAGGGCGGAATCGCTGCTCTGCGAGCAAAAGTTCGCGAAATCGTCGCAGGTTTAAAAAAGTAATTAGGAGCAAAAATGAACGCACTCTACTCAATTCCAAGTCCCAGCATCTCTTCATTTGACATCGGGCAGGTGCGCATCCATTTTTATGCACTCTTTATCCTTGTTGGAATTGTCGCAGCAATTATTTTGGGTGAACTGCGCCTAAAAAAGCGCGGGGCACCATCCGGCGTGATTCTTGACGTGGCACTTTGGGCAGTGCCATTCGGAATTCTCGGCGGACGCCTATTCCATGTCTTTACTCATCAGAGCGACTACTTTGGCGCAGGCAAAGACCTACTCAAGATTTTTGCAGTATGGGAAGGTGGTCTAGCAATTTACGGCGCACTAATCCTCGGTTCTGCGGCTGCATTTGTTGGCTGCAGGCAGGCTGGAATCAAGTTCCTTAGCTTTGCCGACGCGATTGCCCCAGGAGTATTGCTGGCTCAGGCTATTGGTCGTTGGGGTAACTATTTCAATAATGAACTTTTTGGAAAGCCAACAGACCTTCCTTGGGGTCTTGAAATCGGCTCAACAAATTCTGCCTTCCCGACCGGGCTGCCTGCAGGCACACTATTTCACCCAACATTCCTGTACGAATTCCTCTGGAACATTTCAGGCGTCTTCATCCTGCTTATTCTCGACAAACGCCTAGACCTTCGTTGGGGCCGCCTGTTCGCTCTATACATCGCCTACTATTCAATCGGTCGCTTCTGGATTGAGGACCTTCGCGTTGACCCTAGCGAGGTACTGCTAGGACTGCGATCAAATCAATGGTCGGCTGTTGTTGGAGTAATAGTTGGAGTATCGCTGTTCGTCTGGTCGCGTCGCGCACACACGGGAGTTGAAATCAGCGTACTGACCGAAAAATCAGCCGTGGAGACTGACTCAAAAGAGCATTTGGGTTAGACTTTTTTGCACTAGCTCAACAAGTTTGAGTAGCGTTTAGCCAAATGGCAAAGGGCCAAAGTTGTCCCTCTAATTTTCTTGATTGGAGTGCAGCGTGCCCGGTTCATCACCGTTCGCAAGATTCAGCACGTCACCCGCAGCTCAGGGTCTTTACGACCCTAGTCGCGACCGTGACGCGTGTGGTCTTGCCATGGTGGCAACACTGCGCGGCACCCCTGGTCACGACATCGTACAAACAGCACTGGACGCCCTAAGAAACCTCGAGCACCGTGGCGCTGTGGGGTCGGACGAAGGTACGGGTGACGGAGCGGGTATTCTCACCCAGATTCCTGACGCATTCCTAAGGTCTGTTGTTAGTTTCCAGCTTCCTAAATTGGGCAGCTACGGTGCTGGTTTGGTTTTCTTACAGGATGAAACCGAGAGAGTTTCATTCGAGTCGAGATTCGCGACACTAGCAACTGAAGAGAATCTTTCAGTCATCGGATGGCGCGAAGTTCCAACCAACCCTTCCGTTCTCGGCGATCTAGCACGCAACGCAATGCCCTTTATCTTGCAGGTTTTCGTTGGAGCTGATCACCTCGAAGGATTGCCGCTAGAACGTGCACTATTCCGACTACGTAAGCGCTCGGAACTAACTCTTGGGGCGTACCACCCATCGCTGTCTTCGAGAACCATGGTTTACAAGGGCATGGTCACAACGCTGCAACTTGAACCGTTCTACCCTGACTTGAGCGACGAGAAATTCTCGTCAACTTTGGCGCTCGTACACTCTCGATTCTCGACCAACACATTCCCATCTTGGCCGTTGGCCCACCCGTTCCGCATGATTGCCCACAATGGTGAAATCAACACCGTCAAGGGCAACCGCAACTGGATGGCCGCGCGTTCTTCGCAACTTGCCAGCGAACAGCTGGGCGATCTGCAAAAGCTTTTGCCTATCGTTACTCCTGGTGGTTCTGATTCTGCGTCCTTCGACGAGGTCGTCGAACTGCTTTACCTGGCCGGTCGCAGCCTGCCTCACGCAATGATGATGATGATTCCAGAAGCTTGGGAAAAGCAGAGCGACATCGACGCTGCCCGCAAGAATTTTTACGAATATCACTCAATGCTTCTCGAGCCTTGGGATGGTCCGGCAGCAGTTGTGTTCACAGACGGTTCTTTGGTGGGCGCGACACTAGACCGCAATGGGCTTCGTCCAGGGCGCTATGTAGTCACCGAAGATGGATTGGTTATTCTCGCTTCCGAGATTGGTGTCGCCAACATAGATCCTGCAAAAATCGTTCGCAAGGGTCGCTTGCAGCCAGGGCGCATGTTCCTAGCCGACACGGTCAACGGTCGATTGATCGACGACGACGAGATCAAGAGCGAAGTCGCATCTCTCGAACCTTGGGGAGAGTGGTTGGAAGAGAACCGCATCAACCTAGAAGACCTTCCGGAACGCGAGCACATTGCCCACACGGCGTCTTCTGTGAATCGTCGCCAAAGAACTTTTGGATACACCGAAGAGGAGCTACGCGTTCTCTTGGCGCCGATGGCTAGAGCCGGCGCCGAACCGCTAGGAGCTATGGGCAGCGACACCCCTATCGCGGCCATTTCTGACCGA
>JBBAMO010000021.1:0-9454 GCA_040402495.1 Rhodoluna sp. | reverse complement strand
ATCAGGCCAAGCAGAATGTGCTCGGTGCCGATGTAGTTGTGGTTTAGCAGCTTGGCCTCTTCTTGGGCAAGCACCACTACACGACGGGCTTTGTCGGTGAATTTCTCGAACATCTCTTACTCCTTGCGATGGCTAGTGCGTAGCCTTCATACAAGGATGGTAACTGCCGCCACTGACGGAATTAAGGCCTGTTCGCTAGGGGAATAAAGAACTTATTTGGCAGCGGCTTTTTTAGCCGACTTCACCGCAGGCTTAGACGCCGCGGCATCTTGGGCGGCACGCATCTCGGCTTCCATCTGTGCGTAGACAGCGCGCTCTTTTGAGTCGGCGCGAAGGATGGATCGCATCACCACGTAGAAGATTCCGCCGACCAAAACTGGCGGAATCAGCGACAGCAGCGCATCGATGAAGATTTCGTATGGAGTCATTATTTGACCAACGGAAACATGATGGTTTCGCGGATGCCGA
Organism: Rhodoluna sp.; assembly: GCA_040402495.1. Classification (GTDB taxonomy): domain Bacteria; phylum Actinomycetota; class Actinomycetes; order Actinomycetales; family Microbacteriaceae; genus Rhodoluna. The sequence continues at coordinate 8,986 of JBBAMO010000021.1, read as the reverse complement.
GGCCGGTGAGGCTCATGAGCAGGCGGTCGATGCCCATGCCCATTCCGCCCGAAGGTGGCATGCCAAACTCGAGTGCCTTCAAGAAGTCTTCGTCTAGCTTCATGGCTTCTGGGTCGCCGGCGGCAGCCAACTTGACCTGCTCCACAAAACGCTCGCGCTGAATGACGGGGTCTACCAACTCGGAGTAGCCAGTAGCCTGCTCGTAGCCGCGAATGTACAGGTCCCACTTTTCAACAACGCCAGGCTTGCTGCGGTGGTTGCGAGTTAGCGGTGAGGTGTCTACCGGAAAGTCCATTACGAAGGTTGGGTTGACGAGGTCTCCCTTTACAAAGTGCTCCCAAAGCTCTTCAACATACTTGCCGTGCTGAGGGTGGTCAATTTCGAGACCTTCCTTGTCGGCTAGCTTCTTGAGCTCGGCGATTGGGGTCTCCGGGGTGATCTCAACGCCGGCTGCGGCAGACAGCGACTCAAACATCGAGATGCGCGCCCACTCGCCGCCGAGGTCGTTTATGGTTCCGTCTTCGAGAACAACCTGGTGGGTGCCGAAGACATCCATGGCGGCGTTCTGAATCAAGCGCTGGGTTAGATCGGCGATGGTGTTGTAGTCGCCATAAGCCTCGTAGGCCTCGAGCATTGCAAACTCTGGAGAGTGGGTGCGGTCGGCACCCTCGTTGCGGAAGTTGCGGTTGATTTCGTAAACGCGGTCGATGCCACCAACAACGGCACGCTTCAAGAAGAGCTCGGGTGCGATGCGCAAGAACAACTCGGTGTCGAAAGCGTTTGAGTGCGTCTTGAATGGTCGAGCGCTGGCCCCACCGTGGATGGTTTGCAGCATCGGGGTTTCAACCTCGAGGTAAGCGGCATCGGCGAAGGTCTTTCGCATCGACGCCATAACCTGCGAACGAATCTTTACAACCTCGCGTGCGCGGTCGCGAACGATTAGGTCGAGGTAGCGGTGACGCACACGAAACTCTTCGCCGAGTTCGTTGTGAAGGTTTGGCAGTGGGCGAATGGTCTTTGCGGCCATCAACCACTGGTCGGCCAGAATGCTCAGCTCACCGCGCTTCGAGGTGATTACCTCACCCGAAACAAAAACGTGGTCGCCTAGGTCGACAAGTTCTTTCCACTCTTCGAGGCGCTCTTCGCCAACCTTGTCTAGCGAAAGCATCGCCTGGATGCGCTCGCCCGAGCCAGCCTGCAGAGTTGCAAAGCAAAGCTTGCCGGTGTTGCGCAAGAACATGATTCGCCCAGCAAGCGCAACGGTTTGGCCGGTGGCAACATCGATGTCTAGGTCTGGGTGGGCCTCGCGAACCTGCCCGATGGTGTGAGTGATTGGCAGGCTAACCGGGTAGGCCTCGCCCTTGGCAAGCAGGCGTTCGCGCTTTTCGAGGCGAATCGCAATCTGCTCAGGCAGATCCTGTTCGTCTTGTTGCTCGAGTTCGTCGCTCATGACTTGCTGTCTCTCAGTTCGATGATTTGGTTGTCGATCAGCCGCACCGAACCGACCGTGGCTGCAACAATCACAAGGGCTTCGCCTACGAATTTGTCGTTCACCGGTTTGAACAGTTGCGGATCAACTACCGCTAGATAATCAAGTTTAGCCAGTGGCTCGGAAGCAAACAGAGACTTGCCAGCCTCAATGCACCAAGATGCCGGCAGCGCCATGTTTGCCGCCATGTCGATTGCGCGCAGGGCCTTGCTTAAAACGGTGGCTGCCTCGCGTTCGGTGGCACTCAAAAAACGGTTGCGGCTCGACATCGCCAGCCCGCTTGACTCGCGCACGGTTGGCGCGGCAACCACCTCGGTGTTCTTGTATTTCGCACCGATAAGTTTGCGCACCATAAACAACTGCTGGGCATCCTTTTGCCCAAAAATCGCTACGTCGGGGTCGACGATGCCGACCAACTTGCCAACCACGGTCAGCATGCCGTCGAAGTGCCCTGGGCGGGCGGCACCTTCGAATGTGCTACCTATGATGCCGGCGCGCTCCGTTGGGGCACCTGGCACACCATCCGGCGGGTAAATCTCTTCTACCCAAGGTGCGTAAACCACGTCGAACGGGCGAGTTTCTAGCAATGCGCAGTCGGCTTCGAGGGTGCGTGGGTAGCGGTCGAAGTCTTCGCCCTTGCCAAACTGGAGCGGGTTCACAAAGATGCTCACCACGACAAAGTCGGCTTGCTCGGCGGCAAGGTCAACCAATCGAAGATGCCCTTCGTGCAGGGCGCCCATCGTTGGCACAAAGGCGACTCGCTTGCCCTCAGCCTTAGCCTCGGCCACCAGCGCCTCAACCTCTTTATTGGTGTGAACTAACTTCATCTACCGATGGTAACAAGTGGCAAAGGTGTAGCTACTTAGCGGTAGCTGCAGGCGCCGATGCATCCAAGTTCTGGAGCTTGTTAGCCCGTTGAACGAGCAAAAACAGCAAACCAACTGAGATACCTGAAACGGCTATTGACACAAAAGTCAGCTTTAGATCCATGCCCTTAAAAACCAACGGGGAAACGGCAAGACTTTTTGCCAGGATGCCACTCACCAAAAGCGCAATCGATATTCGAAGCTGACGTCGTTCGACCAACTTTTGCTGCAAAAGCTGACCGAGCACCACGAGCCCAGCAAAGAACAGAAAATGCCCACCGAGCGTGCCCTCTGCAAATGGAACGATCATGAAGAACACCCAGGCAGCACGTGCCAGGTAAGTGGCAGCATCTGGATTTTCAGCAGTTGCCGTGAGCGCGAAGCCTGCAACGGTCACAATCGCGAATGTGATTGCGCTCGCTGCTGCCGGAAGCCAAAACTTGGATTTAGCATTGTGTTTCTTGTTCAATTGACAGATCCTGAATAGTTGATCTGGGCTTTACAATCCACATATTCTGCGAACGGCAGCAGGCAATAAAAACCTTTGTTTTCTCGCTGAAAAACGGTTTTCCATGCACTCGAATTAGAATCACGAATGTAGGCTTCATGGGCCGGGGCGCGCCGAGCCCAACCCACTAGGCCGTAGTTGCCCGAACGTTGCACAGTAACGTCATAGTTGTAGGCGATTCCAGAGTGTGTCAGCACGGCCCCCAGGCACAGAGGATCTGCCGCATTGTGATCGATTTCAAATCTGACATGTGTACCAGAACGGTAGAGCTCTGTGACCTGGATTCCGTCCATGTTTGCGTACCAAGAGACTGGGATCTTAGGAACTAGAGGAAGTACCTGAAGGTATGAAGTACTTAGGCCGACGCTCTTTGTCCAAGTAACCGCGCCTCCGGCTGCCCAATCGACACGCACGTTCACACGAGTCCTGTATTCAGTACTACTTGGGTCAAAGGGCCTGTCATCACCCACAAAGTAGCTACCCAGTGGCACTGGGCAGATGTCTATGATTAGGTCTTCAACCTTATCTTGAGGTATAAAAGTCGTGTACCTAAAACTAGTTGCAGAGGGTTGCGTTGCTGCCTGGGCCGAACTCACGACGAACCCACTTGATGGCATTTCGATTGTGAGTGACTCAACCTCGACAGATTCATATTGTGACGCCGCCTCACTCTTGGAAGCCCCAACTGCGTCAACAATTTCATCGATCATGTCATCCGAAACGTCTGACCTAATCTCGATGGAAAGTAGAATTCTTTCGCCAGGTGCGAAGCCAGAAGCAGTTTCCGTCCCTGCGAGCGATTCATCTTCAACGCTCAAGCGTGGGCCAGTAATGGAAAGTGTTTCCGTTGAATCCGGTTTGGTCCAAGACAATGTGATATTTCCTGCACCAGCTATAGCGCTAACTTTTACGTCAGACACTTGCGTCTCCGCGTGTGCCGTCGTAGGCGCTAGGAAAAGTTGCACTTGTGACAAAAACAAGGCAAGAGTGAATGAGCTGGCGATTTTGCTAAATTGTTTTTTTCGCATTTTTCCCCCAAGAAAAATTTATTTATTTGTCCTACAGTAGCACTATTGCATGGACCAACCTTGGACCTTATAGCCCGCCTTCACTGCTATCGCGCAGAATGTCGGCCGGGTCGATTGGGGTGTGGCCATCGTCCAGGGCGGTTTCTACCGCGCTTCGAACGGTCGGCGCAATGATGCCTCGGGCGTTCTGAATGCCGGCCGACTCGAGCAACCCGATGGCCTGATTTACAACCAGCGCAGAAAAGTTGGTGGCCACCTCAAAAGCCTCGGCGTAGGCGGCACGCTGTTCTTCTTCGATCACAACTGGCTCGGCGCCCATCTCAATCACCAACGCCTGAGCAATCGGCAGCGCAACCTTTGGCGCAGCCACCGCAAAGAAAGTTTCGCGCATTCTGTTTTGGTCGAGGCTGGTGCCGGTGAACCGCATCGCCGGGTGAATGGCCAGCGGAATCACACCAGCCTGCGCGGCACTGGCCAGCACCCCGAAGCCAAAACTTGGCGAAGTGTGCGCAACCAGCTGACCGGTCTTCCAAAGTTTTGCATCGCTAATTCCACCGATGGTTGGCACCAGCTCGCTCTCGTCAACAGCGAGGATAACCAACTCACCACGCGCAAGCACCTCGCCCACCGCAAGAATGTCGACACCCTCGAGCATCGCTTCGGCACGCTCGCGATCGTCGTTGGCATTCGGCGCAATGCCAACCAGCAGGTGCCCAGCACCGGCCAAAGCCTGCGCCATGGCGATTGCCACTGGGCCAGCCCCTACGATTCCTACGGCAAGCCGCCCCTGGGTTACCGCGGTCATGCTGGGCTCGCTTCGGTGTCGTTAGCAGTGCTGGCATCTGGCGGCACTTTGCAGGCGCGCTCGACCACAACGCCGCAAATCACCATCGAGATTGAGGCAAATAGGGCAAGAGAGGTGCGCCAAACGCTGGCCGCAGAAATCTGTGGAGAACTCAGCACCGCAACCAGCACTCCGGCGTGCCCTCCACCGAAAATGGCTCCCGCAATGCTGACCGCCTTAGACAGCAGAGCAACTCGCAGTGCATAAAAAGGGTCGACTCGCTTAATCGGTTGCTTCTTGGCATCGGCCGGTTGGGCAAGAGCCGCCTTGATCGCCGCGCGGTATTTAAAAATCGGCAAAGCAAGAATCAGAAGCACAACTGGAATCACAATCAGGGTGCCAATCAGAGTGGTTGCCGAGACCGGCATCTGTGCACCGGCACGAACCAGCAACACGCAAACCCCGTAGGCCAAAATGGCAACCGAAACAGCTGCGGTTAGCAGCGTGCCTAACTTGGTTGGCTTCATTCGCTTACCCACACTTCGTGCTTTAGCGGTTCGGCGAGGTCGGCAACTTTGCCGTGGCCGATGAGCACAGCGCTCGGGTTCATTAGAGCCCACGGCACCAATACAAACGAGCGCTGAAACGCTCTCGGGTGAGGCAACTCCAAGCGCTTGCCCGACTTGATTTCGTTGCCATAGGTGATGATGTCGATGTCGAGGGTTCTAGAACCCCAACGCTCAAGGCGAATGCGCCCGTGGTCTTGCTCAATCTTGCGCACGGCGTCGAGCAGTTCGCCCGGCTTTAGGTCGGTTTCAATCTCGACAACGCCATTTAGGTAGTTTGGCTTCGACTCGTCGAGCCCGCCTTCGGTAAGCGCGTGCGACTCAACCAGTGGAGACTTTGCGATCAACGTGACGCCATCTAAGGCCTTGATGGCGCGCACCGCCGACTTGATGGTTTTGCGACGGTCGCCAAGGTTGCCACCTAAAGCAAGAACGCTACGAACCTTCAACGCAATCGCTACTCTCGGCTGGCTTTTACGGTTACCGAAACGTCTTCAAAATCGAACAGAATCGGTGCGTTTGGTTTGTGAACCGTGATCTTGGCTTTGCGAACAACTCCGGTGGCATCGCCGCCGGCCAGGTTCATCACTAGGTCTAGCAAGCGAGCGGCCAAGGTTTCGAGCAGGTCGACAGGGTTGTTCTTGGCATTCTCAACCAACAGCTTGGCTAGTTCGCCGTAGTTGATGGTGGCGGAAAGGTCGTCGTTCATCGATGCCTTGTCGCCGTCGATCCACACGGATGCATCGATGTAAAAGTCTTGGCCATTTTGACGTTCGAAGTCGAAAACCCCGTGATACGCAAAGACGCGAAGACCAGTCAGTGAAATCTTGTGCTGCATCTTTAGTCCTGTTCGCCTTCTTTGAGTGCCGCAACAACACTAATCGCGTCGGTGGTTGCAAGCACGTTGTGAACACGCACTCCCCAAAGTTTTCTCTGCAGCAACATGGCGGTTAGCACGGCTGTGGCTAGGTCGCGCCGATCGTTGCTGGCTTCGTTTGGCTCATCGGGCTCGATGGTGCCGGCGATAAAACGCTTGCGACTCGCACCAACCAAAATCGGCAACCCAAGTTTTTCGAGTTGATCGAGACGCGCAACCAACTGCCAGTTTTGCTTCATGTCTTTGGCAAAACCCAGGCCGGGGTCGATCACAATCTTGTCGCGCGAAACTCCCGCGGCAACGGCAGCCTCTACTCGTTCGCCCAGTTCGCGGGCCACGTCGAGCGCAACATCGTGGTACACATTTTGCGTGTCCATAATGTTGCTAAAACCGCGCCAGTGCGAAATCACAAGAGTTGCGCCGGTATCTGCCGCCACCGAAAACATTTGGTCGTCGGCCAGTCCGCCAGAAACATCATTGATGATGCTCGCGCCAGCTGCCACTGCCAAACGCGCTGTGCTGGCATCCATGGTGTCGATAGAAATCTGAACGTCTAGCTGGCTGGCAATCGCCGCTATTACCGGGAGAACTCGCGCTTGCTCAACTTCCGAGCCAACGCGCTCGGCACCTGGCCTGGTTGATTCGCCACCAACATCAATGATGTCTGCACCCGCGATTTGCAACACTCGAGAGTGGTCGATTGCTGCTTGAAGTTCTTGATGTTCGCCACCGTCGCTAAACGAATCTGGCGTTACATTCAGCACGCCCATTACGAGTGGTCGATAGAAGTTCATTTGCTGATGAGGCCCATTACTTCGGCTCTTACGGCTGGCTCGTTGTAAACGCCGCGCGACGCCATGGTTACGGTGTTGGCCTCTGGCTGTCTTGCTCCGCGCGAAACCACACAATGGTGGCGAGCTTCGATAACCACAACCACGCCTTTGGTGTCGAGCCCGCGCTGCAGAGCATCGGCGATTTGGGCGGTGAGGTTCTCTTGAAGTTGAGGGCGTGAAGCAACAATCTCAACTAGCTTTGGCAGCCGGCCCAAACCAATCACGCGATCGTTTGGCAGGTACGCGATGTGAGCAACGCCGGTAAAAGGCAACAGGTGGTGCTCGCAGATCGACACAAACTCGATGTCTTTGAGAATCACAACGTCGTTGTGTTCGGCCTCGAAGGTGTCGGTCAAAACCAAAGTTTCGTCAACGCCGATGCCCTTGTAAAACTCGGCGTAAGCCTGGGCAACTTTTTCTGGGGTTGCTGCAAGCTCCGAACGGGTTGGGTCTTCGCCAATCGCCGAGAGTAACTCGGTGACCGCTGCCTTTACTCGTTCGGAGTCAAACAACTTGCGCTACTTAGTTGGCTTCTTTGCAGCCGGCTTAGCCGCTGGTGCCTTTGGTGCCGCTGGCTTTTTGGCAGCAGTCTTGCGAACTGGCTTCTTAGCGGCCTCAGCTGCAGCCTTGTCTAGCACGGCTTGCTTTACGGCACTTGAACCCTTGCGAGGTATCGCGATCGGAGCCAATTTAGAAACCGGACGGCTCTTGCTCGAAAGCCACTGCGCACGCATCGGAAGCTTCTTGATTGGCTTGAAAATCGCCGCGATTTCTTCTTGGTTCAGGGTCTCATTTTCCATCAGTGCTTTGGCCAATGCGTCCAACACCTTGCGGTTTTGGTTGATTGCCTTGTAAGCCTCGTTGTGAGCGTTTTCTAGAATCGCGCGCATCTCGCTGTCGATTGCCTGAGCGGTAGCCTCGCTGTATTCGCGAACCTGACCCATGTCGCGGCCAACAAAAACTTCGCCGCCGCCTGCGTAAGAGACCGCACCGACCTTTTCGCTAAAGCCATACTGGGTAACCATCTGGCGGGCGGTCTTGCTTGCCTTCTCAAAGTCGTTTGAGGCACCGGTGGTTGGGTCGTGGAACACGATTTCTTCGGCAACGCGGCCACCCATTGCGTAGGCAATCTGGTCGAGTAGTTGGTTACGCGAAATCGAGTAGCGGTCTTCTAGCGGAAGCACCATGGTGTAACCCAAAGCACGTCCACGAGGAAGGATGGTCACCTTTGTGACCGGGTCGCTGTGGTTAAGCGAAGCGGCAACCAGTGCGTGACCAGCCTCGTGGTAAGCGGTGTTTAGACGCTCCTGGTCTTGCATCAAACGCGACTTCTTCTGCGGTCCACCGATTACGCGGTCGATTGCTTCGTCGAGAGTTGCAGCGGTGATCTGCTTTTCGTCTTGACGAGCGGTCAAAAGCGCTGCCTCGTTGAGAACGTTGGCAAGGTCGGCACCGGTGAAGCCTGGGGTGCGGCGCGCAACAACGGCTAGGTCGACATCGTCGGCAATCGGCTTGCCCTTTGAGTGAACCTTCAAAATCTGCTCGCGACCCTTTAGGTCTGGTGCGCCAACGCCAATCTGACGGTCGAAACGACCTGGGCGCAAAAGCGCTGGGTCGAGGATGTCTGGGCGGTTGGTGGCTGCAATCAAGATCACGTTGGTCTTGGAGTCGAAGCCGTCCATTTCAACCAGTAACTGGTTGAGGGTCTGCTCGCGCTCGTCGTTTCCGCCACCGATGCCAGCGCCGCGGTGACGGCCAACTGCATCGATTTCGTCGACAAAGATGATGGCGGGCGCAGCCTGCTTGGCCTGCTCGAATAGGTCGCGCACGCGAGATGCACCAACACCAACAAACATTTCGACGAAGTCAGAACCCGAGATTGAGAAGAACGGAACTCCAGCTTCGCCAGCTACAGCCTTTGCAACGAGAGTCTTACCGGTTCCCGGAGGGCCATAAAGCAGAACGCCTCGAGGAATCTTGCGAGATGGCAAAAACACCGAAAATCAAACTGCACTGGAGTGTGCGTGAGTCTTAC
>JBBAMO010000020.1:0-9645 GCA_040402495.1 Rhodoluna sp. | reverse complement strand
CAGCGACGCATTCACTGCAATCATTCCGCCGGCAAAGGTGACCTCATCGATGCCGGTGGCTACGCGCTGGGCAAACTTGGCATCATCTTCGTAGAGGGTGCGCTCGAGCTCCTCAAGCATCTTCTTTTCGTGTTCTGACAAAGCCATTAGGTACTCCCGTTTTTGCTTGTGGCTCAAGTCTAAGTCGATTGGTTTAGTTAGGCTATTGGACGTGAGTGAATCAAAGGTATTGCTAGATCTAGTCCAAAAGTCTTTGGACGAATTCTGCGACGAAAGACAGAGCGAGTTTTCGCAAATCTCTTCGGACCTCACCGTGATTCCGAGTTACACCAAAAGCCTTCTTGCCGGAGGTAAACGCTTCAGGGCTCTGTTCTGCTATTGGTCTTGGGTAGCAGCTCTTGAGGTTGCGCCAAACAGGCAGACCCCCGAACAGAGAACGCTTTCCACCGATGCCATGGTTGGCATTTGCTCGGCACTCGAAATGTTTCACGCAGCTGCCCTAGTGCACGACGATTTGCTAGACCAGAGCGATACCCGCCGCGGAGAACCAGCAGTTCACAAGCGCTTCGAGTCGCTACACGCCAGTCAAGGCTTCGCGGGTAGCGCTGAGCGGTTCGGCCTCGCTGGATCGGTGCTGGTCGGCGACATGATGCTGGGCTGGAGCAGTGAAATATTCGGTCAGGCACTGTTGAAGTCCCCTAGCTCAGAAATCGAATCGCACTGCCGCGAAGAGTTCTCGAAGATGCGCATCGAAGTAATGGCAGGCCAGTATCTCGACGTTCTCGAAGAAAACGCCGCTCCTATTCGCAGCGTCGATGAGGCTGTTGGTCGAGCAAACCGCGTAATCCTCTACAAGACCGCCAAGTACAGCATTGAGGCTCCGCTTCTGATCGGTGCGGCATTCGCTGGCGCCGACCCCGCCACGTTGCGCGGGCTCTCGGCCTTCGGAATCCCGCTTGGCATGGCTTTCCAGCTGCGCGACGACATCCTTGGAGTTTTTGGCGACCCGGACGTAACCGGTAAACCAATTGGTGACGACCTTCGCGAAGGAAAGCGCACCGTTCTGGTGGCGCTAACCCGTCAGTCGCTGATGCCGTCGGTTGGAAAGATTTTCGACGAACTGCTCTCAGACCGAAGCGCCGACCCGGAACAGATCGTTTTCTTGCAGCAGACCATTAAGGGTTCCGGCGCGTTGGCTAAGACCGAGCAGATGATTGAGGAGCTGGCAACCGAATCGCTTGCGGCCCTGGAACAACTTCAGCTGGAGCCAGCAGCAAAGAGAATGCTCAGAGAGTTAGCGCTGCGAGTTATCAATCGCACCGCTTAATAATTTTGGCTAAATAGCCAGCATCTGCGCGGCTCGTCGAGCCGGCGACTTGTGTCCAGCAAGCAATGCGCCCATAGGAGTCACGCCGTGAGCATCCAAGTTTTCATTTGGCGTGTAAAGCCAATCGATGATTTCCAGAATTGGCAAACCGGCATCCAGCAGCAGAATCACCGTGCCGCGCAAGCCATGCAGTGGCTCCCCCGTGTGGATAAGTTCGGCGGGAACCATCCACTCTTTGTCACGCTTTAGAGCGATCAGGTCGTGTTCGTCGATAAGACGGCGCACCTTGCCAATAGAAATGCCAAGTCGTTCGGAAACCTCATCGAGGGTAAGCAGTTCTACTGCAGAAAATAAATCAGTCACACGTCAAGAGTGCCACACCAGAGAGCCTTAGGCATATAGTCGGGGCAACATGGCACGATATTTATTAGAAGATGAATGATCAAATGAAAAACGACGCCGGCGAGAGAGTGCTTTCTGGGCGCTACAGGATTATTCGCCCACTCGCTTCAGGCGGTATGGCACGGGTTTTTCTTGCTGAAGATCTCCGGCTGCAACGTCAGGTAGCTGTAAAGGTTATCCACCCACATCTAGCCGAGGACTCGGCATTCATCGATAAGTTTCGTCGCGAAGCCGTAATGGCGGCGGGTCTGAACCACCCAAACCTCGTCAACATTTTCGATCAAGGCACCGATGCTGGCGCGCCGTATCTGGTGATGGAATATGTGTCCGGCAGAACCCTTCGAGACGTCTTGAACGAGTTTGGTTCGCTACCTGCAACAAGAGCACTGCAAACCATCGAAGCAATACTTGGCGGCCTCGCAGCGGCGCATCAGGCTGGAATTCTTCACCGCGACATAAAGCCAGAGAATGTTCTGCTTGCCGACGACGGGCGAATCAAATTGAGCGACTTCGGATTAGCGCGCCCAATTAGCGCTAACACCGAAACCGAATCGGTAATTGGCACAGCCGCTTACCTGTCCCCCGAGCTGGTTACCCGCGGGCAAACCGATGAACGCTCGGATGTTTACGCGACGGGCATTTTGCTTTACGAATTGCTGACCGGCAAGCAGCCTTTTACCGGCGAACATGCTGCACAGGTTGTGGCGATGCACGCCAACTCTGCAGTTTCTGCCCCGAGCCTCCTAAAGCCAGAGATTCCGGAACTCGTGGATGAAATCGTTCTTTACGCTACCGAAAGAAACCCTCAAGATCGCCCCCGAGATGCCAGCGAGCTGCTTCAAATAGTGCGCAAGGCGAGGGCCGAACTGAAACTAGGCAACTCGAGTTCGCGCCCAGCGACACCGACAGACATTCGAACCAAGCATCAGGCCACCACGGTGCTGCCGGCATCGTTGTCAGAAACTGCGGCGCTTGGCTCTGAAGGCGCAAATGCAACCCAAGTGATTTCGAATGCCACCGAAGTGATCGACGGCAGGACACAACTCGACGAACCAGTGCACGTTTTGACCGAATTTGGTTCGAGAAACCGTTTTGCAAAGTGGCTAATTTCTAGCCTTCTCGCCCTGCTGCTGGGAGCAAGTGCAGGATGGTGGTTTGGGGCCGGCCCAGGAGCACTTCGCGCTATCCCTAATTTGCAAGACCGTGAGGTTTCCCTGGCCACTCAAAGCCTGGAAGACCTTGGATTCAGCGTCTCGGTGCAGAACGAAAACTCAACGACAATCGATCAAGGTCTTGTATCCAGAACAGATCCAGGTTCGGGAACGCTTTTGGTCGCTGGGTCGAAAGTGACTGTCTTCGTTTCGCTTGGTCCCGAACTCAAGGTCGTACCAAAACTTAAGGGTCTCGACGTTGCAACTGCCACGGCCAAAATCTTGGCTGCAGGATTTACATTTGGTGGCGCAGAAGCGTGGTTCGACTCAGAGCCAGTGGGAATCGTATTCGATTATTCGGGCGCCGATGGCAAAAAACAACCGGTTGGTTCGGCCGTAAATATAAAGCTCTCACTTGGACCGCTGCCGGCAGTGGCAAATATTCCCCAAGATGTTGCCGTGGGCCTCTTGACCGAAGCAGGGCTCAAGGTCAGCGACGTTTCGACCGAGTATTCAGAAACCGTTGCAGCGGGCAACGTGATCAACGTGGTGCCTCAATCTCAACCTCTTGGAAAGGGTGGGAGCGTGAAACTACTGGTTTCCAAGGGAACCGAGAAAGTAGTTATGCCAAGAGTGGTTGGAGAAACCATCGCGGCTGCGCAGTCGCTGCTTCAATCGCTTGGGCTGGTAGTTGTTGTAGACACCAACAAACTTCAATCGCAGTATGGCATCGCCAAAGTGAAAAAGGTTTCGGTAGCACCTGGAACCACACTTCGAAAAGGTGACCGAGTCACCATAATCTCTCGCTAGTTTTAGCGCTTGCCCAAGGCTTCTGCAACTAAGAAAGCTAGCTCCAAAGACTGGGAGTGATTCAGTCTAGGGTCGCAAAGCGACTCGTAGCGCTGCTCAAGAGTGGCCTCATCGATGTGTTCAGATCCGCCAAGGCACTCGGCAACATCGTCGCCGGTTAGCTCGATATGGATTCCGCCGGGGAAGGTGCCTGCGGCCCGGTGAACCTCAAAGAAGCCTCGTACCTCGTCCATCACATCGTCGAAACGGCGCGACTTGTAGCCGTTCTTTGTGGTGATGCCGTTTCCGTGCATAGGGTCGGTGATCCAAAGCGGTTGAGCTCCTGAATCGCGTACCGCCTCAACAAGCGCGGGCAACGCCTCGCGAATCTTGGTGGCACCCATTCTTGTGATGAAGGTTAGACGGCCTGGCTCGCGGTTTGGATCGAGCTTTTCGATGAGGTCGAGCACATCCTGAGGTTGGGTGTTTGGCCCAAGTTTCACGCCCAGTGGGTTTCTGATACGGGAAAGAAAATCGATGTGAGCGCCATCCATCTGACGGGTGCGCTCGCCAACCCAAACAAAATGTCCAGAGGTAGCGTATGGGGTTCCGGTGCGTGAGTCGATGCGGGTAAGTGGTCGTTCGTAGTCGAACAACAGCGCCTCGTGGCTAACGTAAAACTCGGTGGTCTTGAGCGCGTCAAAATCAGCGCCACAGGCGGCCATGAACTTAATGGCTCTGTCGATTTCCTTTGCCAATGACTCGTAACGCACGTTGGCCGGGTTGTTGGTGAAGCCGCTGTTCCACTCGTGCACCGAGCGAAGGTCTGCAAAACCACCTTGTGTGAATGCTCGAACCAAGTTGAGGGTCGACGCCGACGTGTGGTACGCATTCAGGAGCCGCTCGGGATTGTGCGCGCGCGAAGTCTCGTCGAAGTCGTATCCGTTTACAGCGTCACCGCGGTAGGCAGGCAGCGTGACACCCTCGCGGGTCTCGTCATTAGATGAGCGTGGCTTGGCAAACTGACCAGCCATGCGCCCCATCTTGATAACCGGTAGTGATGCACCGTAGGTGAGAACAACTGCCATCTGCAGCAGCGTCTTCACGCGATTGCGAATTCGATCTGCGGTTGCATCCGCGAAGGTTTCCGCGCAGTCTCCACCTTGAAGCAAGAATGCTTTACCCTGGGCTGCAGCTGCGATTCGTGCCTTGAGAATATCTACCTCGCCAGCAAAAACCAGTGGCGGCAGCTTAGAGAGCTCCGCCTTAACGTCGTTCAGTTTGTTGAGGTCCGGCCAGGTTGGCTGCTGAGCGGCAGGCAGGTTGACGTAGTTGTCTAGTCCCGCAATAACTGCTGGGTCTGCTTTTACTACTGGTTCGTTCATTATTCTGCCGTTCTTGTGGTCGAAAGTTTCTTTGCCGAGGATGCATACACGTCGATATACTCCTGACCGCTGATCTTCATAAGTTCGTACATGATTTCGTCGGTTATGGCGCGCAACACGATGCGGTCGCCATCCATGCCTTCAAATCTAGAAAAATCGAGCGGCTTACCAACCACGATGCCGATGCGGCGAACTCGCGGCAATCTCTTGCCGATTGGCTGCACCTTTTCGGTGTCGATCATCGCTACAGGGATAACCGGAACCTTGGCCTCGAGCACCATTCTGGCAATGCCGGTGCGCCCGCGATACAGGCGTCCGTCTGGGCTTCGAGTGCCTTCAGGGTAGATGCCAAGAAGGCTCCCCTGACTCAACACCTTTAGTCCAGTGTTCAATGACGCCTCAGAAGCCTTGCCGCCCGAGCGGTCGATCGGAAGCTGCCCTGTGGCCAAGAAGAACCAGCGAGTTAGCGCACCCTTGATGCCTTTTCCGGTGAAGTACTCCGACTTAGCCAAAAACACCACTGGGCGTCTTGATTGCAGTGGCAAAAAAATCGAATCGCTAAAAGAAAGGTGGTTGCTGGCCAAGATGGCTGCGCCGGAACTTGGAATGTTCTCCATGCCGCGAACCCACGGACGGAAGATCAGTTTCAGCAACGGACCGAGCACAAAATTCTTCAGAATGAAGTAAGCCATCGGTCCTCCTTAGCGATTAGTAGAGTCTGGAGCTAAAAACTTGAGCAAGTCTCAAGTTTACTGCTTAGAAGACTCACGTCTGGCGAGGTCGGCAGCGCCAACCACACCCGCATCGTTTACGAATTCGGCAACCGCAAACTGCAGGTGAGGCCTGAAGTCGCTGGCTGGCAAGGTCTTTAGGTAAGCCTCGCGAATTGGGTCGAGAAGCAGGTCGCCAGCAGCGCTGACGCCTCCGCCAATTACGACGATCTGCGGGTCGAGAACGGCGCAAATCGACGAGACGGCCTCCCCCAGCCAAGTGCCCAACTGTTCCAGGATGCTTAGGGCTCCTGGGTCGCGCTCGGTAATCGCCTGATAAACCTGATGCCCGGTCAGTTCGCCAGCTTCGAGTTGCAGCTCAGCCAGGCGGCTGCCCAGAGCATCGTCGGAGGCTGCGAGTTCCTTGGCGGCGCGCAGCAAAGCGGTGCCCGATCCGTACTGCTCGATACATCCGTGCTGGCCACAGCCACAAGGGCGACCATTTGGAATCAGTCTGAGGTGGCCAAGTTCTGCGGCGATGCCGAACCCGCCCCTAAGCAAGTGCCCGTCAACGATTACTGCGCCACCAACTCCAGTGCCGATCGTCAGCATCACCATGTGCTGAGAGTTCTTACCGGCGCCGAAGCGATACTCCGCCCACCCCGCAGCGTTGGCATCGTTTTCAATAAAAACCGGCATGTCCAAACGAGCCTGAAGTTTGGCTTTGAACGGCTCGTGACGCCACGAAAGATTCGGGGCGTAAATGATGTTCGCGCGATCGGCGTCGATGAATCCTGCGGCTGCGACACCGGCAGCCACCACCTCGACGCCTTCTGAAAGCTCTTCAATGAGCTCAACTACAGCGTCGGCAATAGCTGCAGAATCTTGAGCCGGAGTTGGAACCTTGCTCTCACGAATGATATTTCCTTCGGCATCAACAAGCCCACCGGCTATTTTGGTGCCACCAATATCTATTCCTATGGAGTACATAATCCCTATATCTCAACATGTTTTGTTTGGGTCTTGAGACAGTTTAGTGAAGTGCTACAAAAAAGCCGCGAAAACTTTCCCCCTTTACTGTTGGGAACCTACACATTCGACCCTTAGTATTTTCTAAACGACTAGGAGTGCAATGAAGACCTTCGATGTTCCCGCCCATGTTCTGTCTGATGAAAACGACAACATCACAGACCTCCTAGCCGACCGCGTTCAAAGAACTCCAGACCTTGCACTTTTTGCTATTCAAGACGAATCTGGTGCCTGGCAAGACGTCACCGCAAAGCAGTTTGAGTCCGAAGTGATCGCTCTTGCTAAGGGAATGATGCAGCACGGAATCAAGGCGGGCGATGCAGTCGCCATCATGGCCCACACCAGTTACTCCTGGACTCTTATCGACTTCGCGCTCTGGTATTGCGGCGCAGTGGGCGTAGCCATCTACGAGACCTCTGCTCCAGCGCAGATTGAGTGGATCCTGTCGAACTCTGAAAGCGTCGCCCTTTGGGTTGAATCGGCCGATCAAGAAGTTCGGTACGACGCAATCAAAAAGAACACCCCTACCGTCAAGCAGGTTTGGCGAATCGACCGTGGCGACATTGGCCAGGTCTCAGCCGCAGGCGCATCGGTATCCGATGAGGCACTTCAGACACGTCGCCACAGCGCAAATCTCTCAGATCTTTCAACCCTGATTTACACATCAGGAACCACCGGTCAGCCAAAGGGTTGCGAGCTTACCCACCGAGGCTTTGTCGAACTTTCGAGAAACGCCGTGATCGAACTTCCGCAGGTGCTCTATGAAGGAGCATCAACTCTCCTTTTCCTTCCGCTGGCTCACGTTTTTGCGCGATTCATCTCTGTGATCGCCATTCACGCCGGAGTAAAGGTTGGACACCAACCAGACGCCAAGAATGTGGCACCAGCGATGCAGTCCTTCCACCCCAACTGGTTGCTAGCCGTTCCTCGCGTCTTCGAGAAGGTTTACAACAGTGCAGAGCAGCGGGCCGAGGCTGGCGGCAAGGGCAAGATCTTCCGTAAGGCCGCCGAGGTTGCCATCACATGGTCGCGTGCCAACGAGGCTGGCAAGGTTGGCTTTGGGCTTTCTCTCCAGCACAAAATATTCGACGCGCTCGTTTACAAGAAGCTTCGCGAGGCCATGGGCGGGCGTGTTCAGTACGCAGTGTCGGGTGGTGGACCACTGGGCGAGCGTCTAGCCCACTTCTTCCGCGCCATTGGTCTAACCGTGCTTGAGGGCTACGGAATGACCGAAACAACCGCCCCAGCGACCATCGGTCGAGTGGGTGCAGCAAAGATTGGCAAGGTTGGCTTTCCGCTACCTGGCACCGGTGTTGCCATTGCCGACGATGGCGAAATCTTGATGCGCGGTTTCAACATTCTTCGCGGTTACTGGAAGAACGAAAAGGCCACCAACGAGACCATCATCGATGGCTGGTTGCACTCGGGAGACATCGGAGAACTCGATGACGATGGTTACCTAAAGATCACCGGACGCAAGAAAGAACTAATCATTACGGCTGGCGGCAAGAACGTAGCTCCTGCCCCTCTCGAAGATCCACTTCGCGCTAACCCGCTAATCTCACAAGCTGTTGTGCTTGGCGACAACCAGCCGTTTATCGCGGCCTTGATTTCGCTCGACTCCGAAATGCTTCCAATCTGGCTGGCAAATAATGGTGGCAACACCGGAATGTCGGTTTCCGAGGCATCTAAGTCGCCAATCATCATCAAAGAAGTTCAGCGCGCCATTGATGAGGTTAACAAGAACGTTTCGCAGGCCGAATCAATTCGAAAGTTTGCGATTATCAACAGCGAGCTCACCGAAGATTCCGGTCACATCACTCCATCGTTGAAGATCAAGCGCGCTCAGGTGATGAAAGATTTTGCGCCGATAATTGACGATCTTTACGGAGTACCTCCGCGCACCGTTGACGGTATGCAGGCGGTTTAGTTCATAAACCAATCGGCTTCGCGCAATTTGCGCATGGCTAGCTTGCGCTCATCCGGCATGAGCCTATCTAGATAAACAATGCCCTCCAGATGGTCACACTCGTGCTGTAGAGCCTGCGCCAAAAGCCCTTTCCCCACGATGCTAACGGCGTTGCCATCGAGGTCGAATCCTTCTGCCACAACCTCTTCGAATCGAGGAGTTTTGTGCCAGAGTCCTGGCACCGAAAGGCAGCCCTCTTCCAGCAGCATTTTGTCGCCGCGAGTTTCCACGATTTTGGGATTGATTAGATATCCGAGTTCGCCGTTCACGTGGTAGCTGAACGCGCGGAGATTTACGCCAATCTGAGGCGCGGCCACGCCGGCTCTGCCAGGAAGCGCGGTGGTTTCTAGTAGGTCCTCGATGAGCCCTCTTGCGGCCTCGAAGTCGACGATTACCTCAGATGCTGTGCGCAGAACGGGATCGCCGTACAGACGAATTTCTCTAACAGTCAAGACTTAGATTGGGTTGTTTAGGCCGTCAACCAAAAGCGCGGCAAGTTCGCGTGCAGCCTCTTGCGTGTCTTTTTCTAGTTCGGCGAATCGAATAACAGAACCTGCGGCAAGTGCCTTGTCGTAAGGGATTCTGACAACGTGACGAACACGAGTTTTGAAGTGCTGCTCGATCTCATCAAGTTTTACAAGCTGCGTTGCCTGAGTTGCGGTGTTTAGAGCAACCAGTGAGTTTCTGACCAAGTCGCCGTAGCCGTTAGCTTCAAGCCACGTTAGGGTTTCAGATGCCAAACGAGCCTCGTCTACCGAACCACCGGAGACAATCACCAGGCTGCTCGCGCGCTGAAGTGTTGGTCGCATTACCGAGTGCACGATGCCGCGCGACCGCCGCCACCAAAGGCAGCCTTGATTGCCACTGGCAGGCCGTGAATCTT
>JBBAMO010000019.1:0-9742 GCA_040402495.1 Rhodoluna sp. | reverse complement strand
GATGTTGATGCGCGCGTAGGTTTCATCGATTACGGAAGCGGGCAATCCAGCCAGCAAGCTGCTCGATGGCCATGGCCAACTCGAGCATCGACATCTTGTCGGCATCCTTGATGTTTGGCACAATCAGGCCACGCGGAGTGGCGGCGGCGATGCCGAAGTTTACAAAGTTGTGCACGATGATTTCTTCGTCGGTGAATGTTGAGTTGACCATCGGGTTGCGGCGCACGGCCCAAATCATCGCCTTGGCCATGATCAAAAGCGGTGTCACCTTCACGCCCGCAAAGTCGGTGCTGGCCTTGAGGCGCTTCACGTATTCCATGGTGCGAGTTGCGTCGACATCTACAAAGATGCTCACGTGCGGCGCGGTGAAAGCCGACGAAACCATCGCATTGGCAATCGCCTTGCGCACACCCTTTACCGGGATGCGCTCTTCGCGTTCGCTCTTCGGAGCCGGAGTGGTCAGGTTTCTAAACACCGATGCCTGCTGCGCTCCACCCATCACGTCTTCGCGAGTAATTTCGCCGCCGAGGCCAGTGCCGGCAACCTTAGTGAGGTCTACGTTTAGGTCTTTGGCAAGCTTGCGCACTGGTGGTTTGGCAATCACTCCGTCGGCTGCTGCCGAAACGTGGATAGCGCCCGAGGCAACCGCAGCGGCAACTGGCACTGCAGTGGTTGGAGCCACCGATGCCGCTGCATCTGCGATAACCGGAATGGCCGAAGTTGCCGTGTTGTTTGCCGAGTGACGCTGACGACGAGTTGCACCCACCGAGTGCGAAACTCCGTAGCCAACCAAAGTTGGGTTGCGCTCTTCAACCGACACCGATGCCGCGGCATCCGCAACGGCTTGATGCGCACTGGCAGCCTGCTCGGCGATTACAGGCGCTGAGGCAGTGACAGCAGAGGTTGCAGCGTCGTCTGAAACCGAAACCGAGATGATCGAGTTGCCCACCTCGACGGTGTCGCCCTCTTTGGCAAGAAGTTCGCTAACCACGCCGGCAAATGGGCAAGGAAGTTCAACTAGAGACTTTGCGGTTTCGATTTCAACGATGATTTGGTTCACCGCAACGGTGTCGCCGGCTTTGACCTTCCAAGTTACGATTTCGGCTTCGGTAAGGCCTTCGCCAACATCCGGCAGATTGAAAAACGCGAGTTTAGACATCGATACTCCTAATACGCCAGCGAACGGTCGACGGCCTCAAGAATGCGGTCGGCATCGGGCAAGAAAATCTCTTCAAGTTTTGCGGCAGGGTAAGGCACGTCGAAGCCACCAACACGGATGACCGGAGCCTCAAGGTGGTAGAAAGCTTCTTCGGCGACTCGTGCGGCAACTTCGCTGCCTACCGAGAAACCGGTGCTGGCTTCGTGAGCCACAATCAAGCGACCGGTCTTTTTGACCGAGTTGATGATGGTTGGAAAGTCGATTGGGGAAAGCGAGCGGAGGTCGATCAGTTCGATGCTCTTGCCTTCGCTTGCTGCGATTTCAACGGCCTGCAGTGCTACTGCTGTCATCGGCCCGTAGGTGGCGATGGTCAGCTGGCTTCCCTCGTGCAACACGCGTGCGCTGTAGCTATCCATCGGTGGCTCGTCTAGGTTGACGGGGCCCTTCTGCCAGTAGCGACGCTTTGGTTCGAAGAACATCACAGGGTCGTCGCTAAGGATTGCCTGCTGAATCATCCAATAGGCATCGTTTGGATTGCTCGGGCTAACCACACGAAGGCCGGCTGTGTGAGCAAAGTATGCCTCTGGGCTTTCGCTGTGGTGCTCAACCGCACCGATGCCGCCGCCGTAAGGCACTCGCACAACAACCGGCATTGGCGTAAAGCCTTCGCTTCGGTTTTGCATCTTGGCCAGCTGGGTCACGATCTGGTCGAAGGCCGGAAAAATGAAGCCGTCAAACTGAATCTCGGTGACCGGGCGGTAGCCACGCATGGCCAAACCGATTGCGGTGCCCACGATGCCTGACTCGGCAATCGGGGTGTTAAAGATTTGCTTGTCGCCAAACTCGGCGTGCAGGCCCTCGGTTACGCGGAACACTCCACCAAGTTGGGCAACATCCTCGCCAAACATCAAAACCTTTGGGTTGTCTTGCATGCACTTGCGAAGCCCGGCGTTGATGGCCTTGGCGATTGAAAGTTCTACGAAGTTGCTCATGAGTGGGCATCCTCGCCAAAAGTTGCCTCGTACTTTTTGATCCACTCGAACTGCTCTTGAATTCGCGGGTGTGGGTCGCTGTAAACGTACTTGAACATGTTTTCAACCGGAGGTGTGGTGAGAGCAAAGGTTGCCTCACGAATTTCGGCAGAGAGCTTTTCGCCTGCCTCATCTACTTCGTCGAAGAAGTCTTGGCTGATGCCCTGGCGGCGAAGGAAGGTTTCGAAGCGAGCCAGTGGGTCGCGTGCCTTCCAGTACTCAACCTCGGATGCATCGCGGTACTTTGTTGGGTCGTCCGAAGTTGTGTGTGCACCGATTCGGTAGGTGAGCGCCTCGATCATGAAAGGGCCAGCACCTTCGCGGGCGTCGTCCATGTGCTTTGCGGTAACCGCGTAGGAAGCCAAAACGTCGTTGCCATCGATGCGAATGCCTGGCACGCCGAATCCTTCGCCGCGACGGTAAAGCGGAACCTTGGTTTGGCTGGCCACCGAAGAAGAAATGGCCCACTGGTTGTTCTGGCAGAAGAACACGATTGGCGAATTGTTTACAGCGGCAAACAAGAACGACTCACTGATGTCGCCCTCGGCAGTTGCGCCATCGCCGAAGTATGAAATAACGGCTAGGTCGTTCTCAATGTCGCCGTTGCCAACTTTGCCGTCCATCTTCACACCCATGGCATAGCCGGTGGCGTGCAAAACCTGACTGCCCAACACGATGGCGTATAGGTGGAAGCGGGTTTCTTCAGGGTTCCAGCCACCGTGGTTTACTCCACGAAGCATCTTCAGAATCGACATCAGGTCGATGTTGTGAGTGATCGCTACACCGTGCTCGCGGTATGACGGGAAGATGTGGTCGTTGTGACCAACTCCGTAGCCCGAACCAATCTGTGCAGCCTCTTGGCCGATGGCAGGAATCCATAGCCCTAGCTGACCCTGGCGCTGAAGCGCCTCGGCCTCGCGGTCGAAACGGCGCATGCGAGCCATGTCGCGGTAGAACTTTAGAAAGTCTGCCTCAGTCAGGCGGTCGATGTATTTGCCATAGGTCGCCCACTCTTTGGGCACACCGTAGTCGCCCTCAGGGTTCAGCAGTTGCACGGTTGGCACGGCTGGCGAGTTATTAGCATTCACGCCTCTCAATTTAGTCGCAAGGTGGCAGAATCGGTTCATGAAACGATTTCTGGTCTCAACCGTCATCAACGCCTTAGCGCTCTGGGTAACCACTCTTGTGATTCCTGCAATTCACCTAAACCCTTATGGCGGCTCAGGTCTCTGGCAGTCAATCGGTTCCTTCGTGTTCGTTGGAATCATCTTTGGCTTCGTCAACGCGATCATTGCGCCGGTAGTTAAAGTTTTGGCTTTCCCCTTATACCTGCTCACTTTTGGGCTGATTTCGCTTGTCATCAACGGCTCACTGCTGCTCTTTGTGGCCTGGTTGAGCCGACTATTCGGTGCAAACATCTTCAGCATCGATGGATTCACCAAAGAGGGGCTCACCATTGAGTCGCTCGGTTGGGCCATCTTGGCCGCGGTGATCATGAGCATCGCTGCGTTCTTTGGACGCGCGATCTTCAAGGCTCTTCGCATCCTATAAACAGCCCGCAGTCAAGCGGTCTCAACGCGAGTATTCGAATTTCGTAGATTCGACAAACTTGTAATTCTCAAAACTCCCCAGGATGCGCTCGCGTATTCGTTGGACACCGGCGGTGGCATCGTTGTCGATCTGCCCAGCGGTCGAAACGTATTCACTGATGCCGTGAGCTTTCAGGTTGCTCTCTCCCAAATCCATTGGCACCTCCCGTTCGACGGTCAGCCAGTTTGTGGTGAGCGGGTTCACCGCACCGGAGAGCGCTGGCACGATGTCGTTGGTGTGCTCCACGCTAAGCACCGGCAGCCGATCGGGTAGGTCAAACTGCGCGATGGGCGCACCAAACGTGACCAAACCTATTGGCTTGTATTTGTAGTCGCCGGTGGCAATGTCGGCAGCAATAGTGCCGCCCTGCGAATAGCCCACCATCAAAATTTTGTCTGTCTTGTCTATACCTTCACGCTTCATGGCATCCAACACTGCTTGGTGCGAAGAGGCAGAGTCGGGGTCGGCGAGGAGTGCAACGCCACTGCTCAGATCGAACGGGTCTCCTGTTGGCAGTATGGTCTTGTCGCGGGTGCCTGGAACATAAACAACATAAAGTTTTTCTTTGCCTTGCTTGTATTGCTCAATCAGGATGGTGGCCTCGTTCTGGCGATGCACCAACTGAAGGCGTTGGGCGATGCCCGCCACAGATCGCGGTGCCGTGTAGTTTGGGCCAGCTTGCTCGGCGATCATTCGCACCTGTCCCGCATTCAGAAGTCCGAGCGGTTGAAGTTGCTTTTGAAGTGCCTTAGCCCCCGCTTCACTGCTGTCGCCGCTGGACGCCGTTAGCCCAGTCAACGACGGGTACACGTCGACAAACTCGCGAGCCATCATCTTAGAAACGTTGCCCGAAAAGAACTGCGTGGCCACAATGCCAGCCAAGGTTGCGATTCCTGCCTTTTGCACATTGCCCTGCGTGAGAAACTTTTCTAGCCACGGATGCTGCGCGATCATCTGCGAAAGCCAGTGAACCCGGTTTGCCACTCGAGCTTCGGTGCTCAGGTAGGCATCGCCCGCCGCACCGCAGGCCCACTTGAGTTTTTCGAGCCTGAAGAGCAGTTCGGGAAGATGGGCTGCAAAGATGATGCGCTGGAAGGGCTCAACCAAAAAGTCGAAAGGCTGAACCTCTCCAAGAAGTCGCGACTGCGCCATGGCAATCAGCGCGGAGGCTCGATCTATCTCGCTTCTCGTGGCAACAATGCGTGGATCTCCGCCCCAGGAAATTAGCTCGGACGAACTCCCACTCACGATTGCCCCGCCAGCTGCTGACCAAGGTTTATAAGCTCGGCGATGATCGACTCGAGGTTGTTTTCGAAGGCTCTAGACGCATCGCCGCGCCAAAGGGTTTGATCGGGACGCGCGCCGCCAAGGCCCACGGCTATCTCTTGGATGGTTATTGCTAGAACGTGCATGCAAAGAGAATCGCAATTCAAATGGCAACTCGAGGCGTTGCCGAAGAATCCGTGGATAACTCATCTGGCAAACTAGAGGGGTGAGCAAACTTTCAGCGCAACCACTGTCCCCCCTCGATGGCAGATACCGAGGTGCCATGGGGCAACTCGGCGAACACCTCAGTGAGGCCGGCCTCAACCGCGCACGCATCCAGGTTGAAATCGAGTGGCTGATTCACCTGGCCAACCGCGACCTGCTTGGCACCAGCAACCCGATTCTCAAGCCAGAAGCCGAAACCCTGCGCGCGGTTGTCACAAACTTTAGCGACGCAGATGTTGCCACGCTTGCCCAGACCGAAGCCACCACCAAGCACGACGTGAAGGCCGTGGAGTATTTCATCCGCGACAAGTTGGTGGAGGTTGGCCGTGGCGATCTTGCCGAGCTAACCCACTTTGGTTGCACCAGCGAAGACATCAACAACCTTTCTTACGCCATCACCGTGCGCGATGCAGTCAAGGATGTTTGGCTGCCAAAGGCTGAGGCGCTGCTGGCTAAGTTGAACGAACTTGCCCACAAATACGTAGCGGTGCCGATGTTGGCTCGCACGCACGGACAGCCGGCTACCCCAACCACCATGGGTAAAGAACTACAGGTTTTTGTTCACCGTCTTCGCCGCCAGATTGAGCGCATCGAAAAGATCGAGTATCTGGGCAAGTTTTCGGGAGCAACCGGAACCTTCTCGGCACACGTAGTGGCCGCCCCAGACGTTGACTGGGTAAAAGAATCAAAGGACTTCGTAACCAGCCTCGACCTCACTTGGAACCCACTCACCACCCAGATTGAATCGCACGACTGGCAGGCCGAGCTTTACACCGCGGTTGCACACTTCAACCGAATCTTGCACAACCTGTGTACAGACATTTGGACCTACATTTCCCTCGGTTACTTCAAGCAGATTCCGCAGGCGGGTGCAACCGGCTCTTCGACGATGCCTCACAAGGTGAACCCGATTCGCTTCGAAAACGCGGAGTCGAACCTTGAACTATCGTGCGCCGTGCTCGATTCACTTTCGGCAACTCTGGTTACCTCAAGGATGCAGCGCGACCTCACCGATTCGTCTTCGCAGCGCAACATCGGCTTGGGCTTCGGTCACTCGATGCTGGCGCTCGACAACGCAACTCGCGGACTTGGCGAAATCGAACTTTCACCAGGGGTGCTCGAGGCAGACCTTCTGGACAACTGGGAAGTTTTGGGCGAGGCGATTCAGACTGTGATTCGCGCCGAGGTTGCTGCCGGGCGGTCGAAAATCAGCGACCCTTACGCGCTACTCAAAGAGCTAACCCGGGGCAAGCGCATCGGACACGAAGAGTTGATTGAGTTTGTTCAAGGTCTAGACATTTCTGAAGAGGCCAAGAACCGTTTGATTGTGCTTCGCCCAAGTACTTACACCGGGCTTGCTCAAGAACTAGCCGAGCGTTTCGGCGAATAACAACACCGATGCGCGGGCGCGCGCTACTTTAGGCGCGGCTTGTTTGGATCTTGTGGCTCTTCGCTCTTGCTCATGAGCGCCAGGGTTGCGATGCCGACCAAAACCACAATAAATGTGAGCCCGCCGGCCAAAATTGCTTCGTTCTCTTTGCGAACTCCGCCGTACCAGATGATTCCGACCAGAATTCCGGCAACTGCCGAGAGAGTTACATAAACGCGAACACCGATTTTGCCTTTAGCCATGATTCAAGACTAACTTGCCTGTTTTGGGTCGAATGCCTTTAGCCCAGAAAGCACAGCCACGAATGCGGCGTAAACCGCAAAGATGCCTGCAGCAGGAATCTCACCCAATTGGTACACGCCCATGACATCCAAAACGTAAACCGCAAGAACTACAAGGTTTAGGCCGCCGAGAGTGATGTGGTCGCGCGCCTCGGGTGATCTAAAACCTGCTCGAGCCACCTTGAAGGCCTCAATGGCAAAGAATCCGTAGGCAACAATCGCCACGTTCATCACGAGCAAACGGTAGCCGTCGTTTGGTCCGGTGAGCGAGCTGCTGAACAGCGCACTCAAAACCAACACCGATGCAGACAAACGAATGATGGTTCCCTTGAGCATTCGATCTTGCAACTTGAGTGCACCAAAAACCTCTATAACCACCTGAGCGGTAGCGAAAGCCAAAACGGCGATTAGCGCAACCTCAAAGTTTCGAGCGCGCGTGAAGATGATGGCTACCGCTGCGATGGTCGCAACGATGCCGCTGGCGATTAGTCGGTTTCTCACGAGTTGCGCTGTAGGTTGACGAACTTTGAGTACTGACCCTGAAAGAGGCACTCAACGGTTCCGGTTGGTCCGTTACGCTGCTTGGCGATGATGATGTCGGCTTCGCCAGCACGAGGGTGGTCTTTTTGACCCATGTCTTCGCGGTGCAAAAGCAAAACCACGTCGGCGTCTTGCTCTAGCGAGCCAGACTCACGCAGGTGGAAAAGTTCTGGCTTCTTGTCGGTCTTCTGTTCTGAACCACGGTTTAGCTGTGCAATAGCAATAACTGGGATGTCTAGCTCTTTGGCCAACAACTTAAGCGAGCGAGAGAACTCAGAAACTTCTTGCTGACGGTTTTCAACCTTCTTGCCCGAAGACAAAAGCTGTAGGTAGTCGATCACGATCAACTTGAGGCCGAGCGCCTGAGTTAGGCGACGAGCCTTGGCGCGAATCTCAACGAGCGTGAGGTTTGGGCTGTCGTCGATAAACAAAGGGGCATCACTGATGGTGCCGCGCACGTTGGCAAGTTTCTTCCAGTCGTCACGCGAGACGGTTCCTTTTCGCATCGACTGTAGGTAAATGTCTGATTCTGCCGAAAGAAGGCGCATGGCGATTTCGGCACGGCCCATTTCGAGTGAGAAGAACAAGGATGGCTGCTGGTGCTTAATCGACGCATTGCGGGCGATGTCGAGCGCAAAGGTTGACTTACCAACACCTGGGCGAGCGGCAAGAATGACCAGCTGACCGCCGTGAAGGCCGTGAGTCATTTGGTCTAGATCGTAAATGCCGGTTGGAACGCCGGTCATTTCTCCGCCGCGCTGCTCGGCGAGCTCCATTTCGGTGACTGCATCCTCGAGCGAAAGGCTCAGCGGTGCATACTGATCGGTCTGCGACTGGGTGCCAACCGCATAGATGTCGGCCTGGGCTTGGTTGACGAGGTCTTCAACTTCGCCTTCTGCGGCATATCCGGCAGCAGCGATTCTGGTGCCGGCCTCGATGAGGCGGCGAAGCACGGCCTTTTCTTGCACGATGTCTGCATAGAAAGAGGCATTAGCAGCAGTAGGAACGATAGATGTCAGCGTGTGCAGGTAGTCGGCGCCACCGATTTTCACCAGATTGCCAAGACGGGTTAGCTCGGCCGTCACCGTGATTACGTCGGTCGGTTCGCCGCGACCATATAGGTTGTACACGGCTTCATAGATGAGCTCGTGTTTTGGTGCGTAGAAGTCGGCACTCTTGACCACGGCAAACACCTCGGCCACTGCGTCTTGCGACAGCAGCATTCCGCCCAGCGCCGACTGCTCGGCGACTAGATCGTGGGGTAGCACGCGGTCGAACGCAGACGAGGTACCACTACTTGGGGTGGTGATAAGTGACATATTTCCTCCTGGAGACCTACTACGAATGTCTAGCATTCCCTGCTGACATTTATTATCCAAACCGCCTTGTGAACACACCTGTGGATAAATCTGTGGACACGCCGACACTTTTGTGTATAACTTGTGGATAAACCTGTGTGTAAAGTTCTAGTTTTGGGGCAAAATCTCAATAAATCAATGGGCTCTAGCCTGTGGATAAAACAATTCTCTCAACCTTCAATGGAAACCTTATGGTTACCGAGGGTTTACCAAAACTTCAAGAAATGAACCGTGAAAGAAACGGTTTTCAACAAGTTATCCACAGGTGGTTTGTGCCAATTCACCCACCAAAATACCTGTTGTTTAGTGAATTAGAACAAAGAAAAAGGCGGCAGGTCCGAAGACCCGCCGCCTTTCAGCGGAAATCCGCTTACTTCTGTGCGACAACCTGAAGGCTGATCGTTGCAGACACATCGCCGTGTAGACGAACGGTTGCTTCGTGGTTTCCGGTCGAACGAATCGTGGAAACGAACTCAATCTTGCGCTTGTCTAGTTCTCCGATGCCAGCCTCAACTACAGCCTTGACCACATCAGCGGTCTTGACCGAGCCGAACAGACGGCCACCAACGCCAGCCTTGACGGCTAGACGGATTGGCTTCTCTTCAAGGCGAGCCTTGAGAGTGACTGCCTCTTCAGAGGTTGCTAGGGCACGAGCATCGCGGGCTGCACGAATCTGTGCAATCTGCTTCTCGCCACCCTGGCTCCAGATAACAGCGAAGCCGTTAGGAATTAGGAAGTTACGAGCGTAACCGTCCTTTACCTCTACGACGTCGCCTGCAGAACCGAGGCCTGAAACCTCGTTAGTCAGAATTAGCTTCGACATGACGGGCTCTCCTTAGTTTCGGCCGTAACGCCGTGGTGTTTGCCGGCCTCACCGTTGTTATCGCGCTGGCTGCGCTCAA
>JBBAMO010000018.1:0-9887 GCA_040402495.1 Rhodoluna sp. | reverse complement strand
GCACAAAGCCTTCGTTGTAGTCGGTGTGCTCGCCGATTAGGTTTACGCGGCCGGGTGCCGACCAAACCCCAGCCGGCAGATAGCCAAACGCGGTTTCGAATGCTGCCTGAGTGTTTTCGGCAATTCGATGCGACATTAGAGAACCTCTCGAAGGCGAGCGGCGGTTTGCTCTGGCGGAAAGTCTGCGATGAACGCGCCCATGGCGGCCTCGGATCCGGCCAGGTACTTGAGCTTGTCGGCAGCGCGGCGTGGCGATGTAAGTCTGAAGTGAAAGCGCATGTTTTCGCCGCCATCAAACTTTGGTGCTTGGTTCCATCCGCCAACGTATGGTGTGGGGCTCTGGTACAAGTCGTCAACCGCATTTAAAAGTCGCGAATACATGCTCGCGAGCTCGTCGCGCTCTTCGTCGGTGAGCTCAACAAAGTTCTGAACGTGACGGTGCGGAAGAATCATCAACTCGATTGGCCATCTGGCACCAAAGGGCACAAACGCCGTAAAGTGCTCTCCGCGAATCAGAACGCGCTCGCCGGCCTGCTCAAACTTCAAGGTCTGCTCAAAGAGATCGTCACCAAACTTTGCAATCGAAGCAAGGATTTTTTGGTGGGTTGGTGTCACATACGGGTAGGCGTAAATCTGACCGTGCGGGTGGTGCAGCGTCACGCCGATGTCTTGTCCGCGGTTTTCAAATGGAAAGACCGTGCGGATTCCGGGCATCGAGTGCAAATCTTCGGTGCGGTCGGTCCATGCATCAATGACAGTGCGAACTCGAGAAACTGGAAGGGTGCTCATCGACCCCTCGTGCTGGCTGCTGAAAACTACAACCTCACATCGCCCAATCGACTTGCGATTGGCTCCGAGAGTCAAACCTGGCTCCACCCAATAGTTGGGATTGTCTATGCCCGCTAGGTCTGGCCCGAATGACGGGTTCTTGTTTTCAAAAACGGCCACATCAAAAACATCCGGCACTTCGCTCAAAAAGTCTGCGCGGCTCGGGCAAAGCGGGCATTCGTGCGCTGGTGGCAAGAAAGCACGAGCATGGCGGCTCGCTGCTACAGAAACCCAGTCGCCGGTAATCGAGTCAAGGCGCATCTCTGCAACCTCTGGACGGGGATCAAGTTGCCTAGCGTCAGCTTTGCGCTCGGCAGGCAGGGCGCTGCCGGCATCGTCGTAATAAAAGATGTCGCGACCATCGGCCAGTTTGTGGTGGTGCTTCTTGCTGATCATTCTGCTTTCAAATTTAGTCGCTTTGAGAGCGGGTCGTGCGGGTAGCCGAAAATCGCACGAAAGATTTAGCGCTGGTTATTTGGTGGCGATGAAGTCTTTGAGCCAAGCCAAGAGGTCTGGGCCAAGATCGTCGCGCTTGGTTGCAAGCAATACGGTGGCCTTCAAGAACTCAAGCTTGTCGCCTGCGTCGTAGCGCTCGCCACGGAACACAACACCAACCACGCCACCGGCTGCGCCAGTGGTTGCGGCGGTTGCCAAAGCATCGGTGAGTTGAATCTCGCCACCCGCCCCTGGAGCCTGGTTTGCAAGGATGCTGTGGATGCCAGGGTTCAAGATGTAGCGACCGATAACGGCAAAGTTTGAAGGCGCCTCTTCGGTCTTCGGCTTCTCAACGAAGTCGGCGATTGGAATCACGCCGTCTTCCTCTGGGCCAGAAGGTTTGATGCAGCCATACTTGTGAATCTCTTCGCGAGGAACCTCAACCAGAGCAACCACGTTAGAACCGGTGCGTGCGTGAACATCGGCCATCACCGAGAGCAAATCGCTGGTTTCTTCGGTCACGTCGTCGCCAAGAAGAACCGCAAACGGCTCATCGCTAGTAAACGAGTGCGCAGCGTGAACTGCGTGGCCGAGGCCCTTAGCGCCGCCCTGACGAACGTAGTGGATGTTGCCAAGATTGCTTGCTTCGCGCACGAGGTCGAGGCGAGTGTTGTCGCCCTTGGCCTCTAGGCGCGACTCGAGCTCGCTCGACTGGTCGAAGTGGTTTTCTAGTGCGTACTTGTCGCGACCGGTGACAAACAGGATGTCTTCGAAGCCGGCACGAACCGCCTCTTCAACCACGTACTGAATAACTGGCTTGTCTACCAGCGGAAGCATTTCTTTTGGCATTGCCTTGGTTGCAGGCAAAAAGCGTGTACCCAAACCGGCAACCGGAATAACAGCCTTAGTTGGCTTGTGCATAGGTTTCCCCTCAAAGTATCTGGCTGCAAGCAGCGCTTCTAGCCTACCAAAAGGCTTGGAATGGGTCAGTTTTGCAGGTATTTGCTCAGCAGCTGCAGTTCGAGTTCGTTGATGCTGTGCCCTAGGTTTTTCAACTGGTGGCACTCGGCAAACGTGTGCCCATCTAGCCAAACCAGCGCGCGATCAATGGCTGCCTGCGAAATCATGGTGTCGTGCAAACCCACCGCGTAAAACACGTGCGGCATTTGGTCGCGAAGCTTGCGATCGGCTGGCTGCTCGTGTCCCGAGACAAACCCGGAGAGGATGGCTGTCTTGGCGATCCGCTCTGGCCGTGTGCGCAGCAACTGGCTTGCCATGAATCCGCCCTGCGAGAAGCCAACCAGCATCAGGGGAACATCGGCGGCAACGTTTGTATCAATCCATTCCCAGAGACGGTTGGTTGCGGTGGCAGTGGTGGCAGCATCTGGGTTCAAAGGCAGTGTCATTGGGTACCAGCCGTAAGCGCCAGAACCAACTGCGATTGGTGCGCGGGGCGCAACCCAAGGTAGGTCGCCGGCAATCGAAGTAATGATGGGTGGCAAGTCTGCTTCGTTGGCGCCATAGCCATGCAACAAAATCACAAGTGGCTTTGCCGCAGTGGCCCGCTCGATTCCGTTGCCAACCCAGCTAGTTATCGTCGCGCTCATGCTTCAACTCTATGGGGGTGTGTGGTTTAGGCTTTCGAGATATGAAGAAGATTGGCACACCGGCTTTAGTGGCCGCGATTATTGGACCGATTCAGTCGGTGTCTGGCTGGTTAATTGCTGGCGCACTCTGGGCTGGATACGACCCGATCAGCAAAACCATCAGCGACCTCGCCGCACCAGAGTCGCCGGTGAACGCAATCATGTCGTCGTTCTTTGTTCTCGGCGGCATACTTACACTCATCGCCGCCGTTTACGCGCGAACTCTCGCTATGCCAGGTCGTGTGGCGCTGTTTCTTTCGGCGCTGTGCACCTTTGGGCTAACAATTTTTCCTACGCCACTAGTTGGCTACTCGATCATGCACCGCGTCTTTGCAATCTCATCATTCGTACTTTCGGCCGGCTGGCCGCTATTTGCAATGCGTAAGCGCAAGGATGCACCTTGGATTATTCGCCCTGCGGCTTCGATCATTGCAACTGCACTTCAGGCAGCCCTAGCGCTCTGGTTCTTAAGCACTTGGACCGACCCGAATGCAACAGACGTGGGCCTATGGGAGCGCGTGGTTGCAGTGTCGCAGTCGCTCTACATTTCGATTGTGATCATCGTGATTTGCGTTTCGCAACGTAAATCGAAAAACTAACCGAGTTTGCCGGCTACCCAAACGATCGAGGCGTTGGTTTTAGACTTGCCGCCATCAATTTGAGCCGTCACAACAGACGTGCCCTTCTTCTTGGCCAAGTTGGTCAAGTAAATGGTTACCAGGCCTTTGGAGTTAGACATCGCTGTTTGGGTTGAAAGGTTTTCGCCAACCCACTTGTAGCTAACTGCCACACGGATGTTTGCCTCTGGCTTGCTGTCCTGAAGAACCTTGAACTGCACCGCTCCTGCACCACCGATCATCGCCTTTGCGCTACTGGTCACGGCCTTGATGGTGTTGGTAGGTGTAACAAAGTTCACCTGAGCGATTGCAGACTCTTGGATGTTCGGGCCGGCAAGAACCTTGTACTTGAAAGCAGCCTGCGAAGAGGCGTTTGTCACGGTCACGTGTATTTTTGCCTTGGCGTTGCCATCTAGGCGAAAGAAACAGGTGTGGGTGTCGCTCGAAAGCACCTGAGGGTCGCAACCAATCGACGATGTTCCCGACGCGTTGCTGGCAAGAGCCAAACCTACGCCGCCGGTTACATCAAATAGGTTGATTTGCGCGAAGCGCCCGCCGAATGAAGCCTGGCCGGTGTACTCAAAATCGAAACCCGTCGACTGGGTTGAAATGTTGAATCCGGTACCCATCACCTTGATGTTGTTTCCGGTGAGTTTTACCGCCGAGAGGCTTGGTGAGTTGATCCAGGTGTTGTCGAATGCAAGAGCTGGGCTTGAGGTAAATAGTGTTGCCACGACAGTGGCCAGAATGAATATGCGTCGCATGGTTTCCCCTTATAAGAGTTGGCCGTGCGCACACACGTTTAGGTAACCATAGCAGTGCTGGTGTGCCCAAGAGCCAGAATCACAGAAACTCCCTTTGGTAGGCTGGTCGGGTTGACATCGATTAGATCAACCGCCGAAGGGGACTCAGTGGTCAAGCCAGCGCTCGGGCAAAACCGAGGTCACCGCTTAGACATCCAAGCCCTTCGCACCATCGCCGTTTCTTTGGTGGTTTTGTTTCACCTTTGGCCGGGTCGCGTTTCTGGCGGCTTTGTGGGCGTCGACATTTTCTTTGTGATTTCAGGCTTCTTGATCACCAGCCACATTCTTCGCGATGTGGCAAAAGAGCGCTTCTCGGTTACCTCTTTCTGGTCAAGGCGTATTCGACGCTTGTTGCCTGCATCTTTTGCCGTTCTTCTGGCAACGGCGATTTCCGTTGTGCTTTTCGCACCGATTTCGCTGTGGCAGCAGTGGCTGCGCGAAGTTCAAGCCTCGATTTTATATCTCGAGAACTGGCAACTGGCCTCCGACTCGGTTGACTATCTTGCCCTCGCAAACACTGCTTCTCCAACGCAACACTTTTGGTCGCTTGCTACCGAGGAGCAGTTCTACATTCTTTGGCCGCTACTCATAGCCGCAGCTCTGTTGATAGTTGGCAAGCGTTCGTTGCGTCGTCGCAGTTCGATGCTGATCACACTTTCTGTCATCACCGTTTCGTCATTAGCGTTTGGCATCTATGCCACCGCAACCGATCCTGCGGTTGCCTATTTTGCAACGCCAGTTCGCGCCTGGGAATTCGGCGCGGGTGCGCTTCTAGCATTTGCCCCATCATTGAATCGCAAGTTGTGGTCGCCTTTGGCAGCCCTTGCGGGGCTTGCCGCTATCGGTTGGTCGGGATTCTTTCTAACCGCTTCAATGCAGTTTCCAGGCACTATCGCGCTTGTTCCGGTGCTAGGTACCGTGCTGGTTATCTGGGCCAACGTTAACGAAGGTTGGCTTGCCAGAGTCTTCGCAGTCAAGCCGGTTCAATGGGTTGGCGACAAGTCTTACTCCATCTACCTATGGCACTGGCCGCTCATCATCCTTGCGCCTTACGCACTAAAGAGCGACCTCAACGTCACAACGCGTCTGGCCATCGTTGGCCTAAGTCTGATTCTCGCCTGGTTTAGCGCCGAGCTGATCGAGAAGCCATTCGGCAATGCGGGCCGTTGGCCAAACATCCGTGCTCGAAGCATTTTTGCGTCGCTGGCCATTGTGTCGCTGGCATTTGCGGGCACGCTCTCTGTGGCAATAGAGCACAGCAAGCAGGTAATTGCCCAAGATGCCGCCGCGGCCGACAAGGCCGCCAACGAAGCCAATCGTTGCTTCGGTGCAGCAGCCCGTGCTCCGGGCGAGCAGCCTTGCGAAAACTCGAAACTCACCGGCATCTACCCTTCGCTGGCTGCCGCCGCCGAAGACCGAGGCATCGACCCGAAGGTTTGCGGCGTGATGGTGCGTGCCGATTCCAAGCCGAAGGTTTGCCACCTAGGAGTGAAGAGTTCGACGGTGAGAATTGCCGCGATTGGTGAGTCTCACATCGGCCACTATGTTGGAGGCCTCGAAGACCTAGCCAAAAAGAACGGCTGGGCGCTCGACATTATCTGGAAGGCGGCTTGCCCGTTCTCCAATGCCGCCCGCGACCAGGATGCCCTGCTGATGCGCACGTGTGCATCGTGGGTTGGTCAGGCACAAAAATTGCTGATTGATGGCAATTACGACCTGGTAATCACATCGCAGAAGAGTGGTGTTGAGTGGGCGACGCAAGCCGGCAAGTCGCAGCAGCAAACGGCCGTCGACGGGCTTGTAAGCGTGTGGCAGCCAATCATCGATGCGGGCACCCCCATCCTTGCGATTAAAGACAACCCGCGCCCGAGGCTCGACGTGATGAGTTGCTTGAGCGTGAAGGGTGTCGACAAATGCGATGCCGATAGAAACTCGGCTTTTCCATTCGACCCGCAAGTTGAGGCGGTTCAAAAGATCGCTAGCCAGCGGGTAAACATTGCAGCCTTTGACGACGTCTACTGCACAGCAACTTCATGCCCACCGGTTATTGGCCACGTGGTTGTCTATCGCGACGATAACCACCTAACAAATACATTCACTCGAACTCTCAGCGCATTCATCGAGCCTTACGTGTTGGCAGCCATCAAACAGGGCTAGATTAGAAATACAAATAGGGGAGAACAATGCAAAAGCTTTCTGCACCAAAAGTCGCACTCATAGCCGCCGCCGCATCGTTGGCAGTTTTATCTCTAGCTGCCTGCGCAAGCACTGCAACCCCATCAGCGTCGCCAAGCATCACCGAATCGCCAACCCCAACTGTTGAGCCGATGACTCCTGCCGAGGCAAAGGCCGCCTACGCCAAAATTGCCAAGCTCAGCTGTAACACCGCGCAAAACGAGGGCGTCGTTGAAACCGGAGACGACTTCACCTTAGTTATGGTCAATAAAGCAGATGGCTACAAAGATTTCTCGGCCGCATACTTTTCGCCTCCGTCTACCTACGAACTCATTTGGGAACTTGACGGCATCACCGCGTGCTCCGACTACTACACCATCAGCATGGCTGAAGAAGCTGGCCAAGAAGCGGCCATCGATGTCACCTTCGATGAGACCGACTCCAGTTACACAACCTTCGAAGACTTCGGCGAGTTTGGAACCTCAAACCTGAAGTTTCAAATCAAAGATGGAATGTTGCATTCTTTTGAGAGCCTCGACCCGGAGAATCCGAGAAGCTCCACTATTCGTTACGGCAAAATCACCGAAGCCGACCGACAGATTCTTATCACTGCCGTCGACAACTACCTAGCCGAGCGCTAGGCCTCAGAGCGATACATCTATTTGTTTGCTCAACCGTCTCTCCAGGCGCTATAGTATAAATACAACATCTTGGGGGATTTGCAATGTCAACGCGAAAACGTGGTTTTGAGTTACTTGGCAAAAGGTTTGGAGTCTTAGCATCTCTCTCGAGGGCGGCATCCATATTTATTGTGGCCACACTATCTTTTCTAAGTCTGCAACCAGCACCAAGCTCTGGGGTGCAAATCTCTGTTCCCGTCGAGAACCTAGAATGCTTTGGCGCCGCTGCGCACGCGCCCAACCGCCCGGCCTGCAGCAATCCTGCGATTCAAGGTTTATTTCCACCGATTTCTAAAGCCTTTGGTGATGGAGGTATCAACAGAGAACTGTGCGGGTCTATGAGCCGTGCAGATTCTGTTCCAAAAGTCTGCATTCTTGGGGTGAAGGCAGCCCCAACAGTCATCGGTGTGATTGGTGACTCCCACATCATTCCTTATGTTGCCACGCTAAGTAAGTTGGCCGCCAAGCACAACTGGCGACTTGAGGTTTACTGGAAGGGAGGTTGCCCTTTTAGCGACGCGCAAAGAGTGCATGATGAAGTTCTGTCCAAAACCTGCAAACGATTTGTCGAAATTTCCAAACGACGCATCCTTGCCGCTCGTTACGACCTTCTCATCACAACCCAGGTCAGCGGTGTTGATTGGGTTCCTGGCGTGGCTTTGAACAGTGAAATAACCGCTGAAAATGGACTTGTGTCGCTGTGGTACGAAATCGTAAAAACGGGGACATCGGTGCTGGCCATCAAAGATAATCCACGCCCCATACCCAAAGTACTGGAATGTCTTTCGAAAAAGGGCCTAAATAAGTGCAATCACAAGAGATCTT
Source organism: Rhodoluna sp. (assembly GCA_040402495.1). Lineage (GTDB taxonomy): Bacteria > Actinomycetota > Actinomycetes > Actinomycetales > Microbacteriaceae > Rhodoluna. Next base: position 1,878 of record JBBAMO010000018.1, on the reverse strand, counting down.
CGGCTTTCAGACATGATCCTCAAGTCTCGGCGTTGGCGCGTTTAGGCTCAAAGAAAGTCAGCTTGGTGAATTTTGACAACATTTATTGCAGACCCTCATTCTGTGACGCCGTGATCGGAAACGTGATTGTTTACAGAGATGCGAATCACATAACGAGCACTTTTGCCAAGACACTTGCGCCTTACCTTTTGCCGCACATTCGCAATGCCCTCGCAGGCTAAGACTTCGAGCGTCGAAATGTTGCAAATTATTGCGATTTAGTCACACAGAGACACATTTTTAGAAGCCGGAGAGTTTCTTTGTAACTTGTTTTTAGGTGAAATCTCACCGCCTAAAAACTTGATTGGAGACTCATGTCTGTTCTAAACGAAGTGCTTGCAGCCAACGATGCTTACGCTAACGACTTCGGTGCAAAATCCGAACTCGCCCTTCCTCCTGCCCGAGGATTCGCAATCCTCACCTGCATGGATGCCCGCCTCGACCCAGCCAAGTACGCTGGTCTGTCTGAGGGCGACGCTCACGTTATTCGCAACGCCGGCGGCCGCGCCTCCGACGACGCCATCCGCTCTCTGGTTATCTCGTACAAGTTGCTCGGCACCAAAGAGTGGTTCGTAATCCACCACTCAGACTGCGGCATGGAGTTCTTTACCGACGAAGTCATCCGTGGTTTGTTGTTCAAGAGCCTAGAGACTGCCGCCTTGGGCGCAGATGGCTTCTACGATGTTGGCACCGGCCCAGGCTCGGCAGAAGCTAAGTACATCGACTGGCTAACCATTTCGGAGCAGGCTCAGTCTGTAACCGAGGATGTTGCGCGCATCAAGAACCACCCGCTTGTGCCTGCCGGCATCCCTGTTTATGGATACATCTACGACGTAAAGACCGGTCGACTAGTAGAGGTGCCTTCGGCAACCAAAGCAGGGGCTGCTAACTAACATCGCTTAAAAAATTTGGGCCCTAACTATGCGGTTAGGGCCCAGATACTTTTTAAGCCCTAAAACAGTAGCGCCGCCGCCAGTGCCACGAAGATGCCAACAAAGATGGCAGGCGTGAGGTACTTGGCAACGTGCAGCCAAGGTGCGGTCTGCAGAATCGTGCGGCTAATCGCGCTGGCGCTGTTCACACCACGGATGTCGCGCGCGATGGCCTGCGCCTCATGTGCGGCCGAGTATTCAACAAGAGCCCCCAAGATGCCAGAGGCAAGAAGAATGCCCAGCACACCCCACACGGTGTAGGTGCCAGCATCACGGATCGCCGGAATCAGCCCCGCTGTGGTGATCAGTAAAAACGTAGGTGCAAACTGGGCAACCACAAGCTGGTTGCGACTGCGGTTCCAAAGTTCAATAAGTTCTTTTTCTTGCATATCGTTTCTCCACTCGGTTATCACGCTTCAATAACACTAATTCTGGCCTGATTTATTTCGATGTTTCTCGCTTACATTGAAATATGACTCTTCATGTGAAAAAGGGCACCGACTGGAATTCCGTTTACGCGCAGGCTAGAGCCATTGCGCCCGAGGCTTTCGAAGCCGACCGAATCAACAACCTAGTCATGGGCGACTGGGCATCTGTTGGAACGCCATCCGTGCACGTGAATCCGGTTGATCAGCAGCCAATTCAAGGCCCACCGAAGGTAGATCACCAAACCGCCATCGATGCCGTGGCAGCTGCTGCACGCCAGCACAAAGCTTGGGGTTCTGTTGACCTGGATGAACGCAAGGCGCGAGTGAGCGCAGCTCTGGTTGGCCTTCGCGAGGCGCGCGACACTATCGCGCTGTTTTTGTCTTGGGAAATTGGCAAGCCTTGGAAGCTTGCTTGCGCCGATGTCGACCGATGCATCGACGGTGTCGAGTGGTACCTAACCCAGATCGATCGTCAGATG
>JBBAMO010000017.1:0-10092 GCA_040402495.1 Rhodoluna sp. | reverse complement strand
AACGTTGCCTTCAGGTCTGGTTGCTCGAACACCGCAAACATGCGGCGGCTGTCTGGCACCTCGAACTGGGTGTAAAGGTAAACCTCGCCATCGGCAGGGTCTACAAAGCGGTGCAGGCCTTCGCCGGTGTGCATGTAGTGGGCGTCGGCGTCTACAACAAGGATGTTGTCGGCAGCCAGCTCAGGCAGAGTGATACGAACGCCGTCAGAGAGTGCGTCAGCGTCGAGAGCTTGGCCGTTGAGAGTGATTGAGTGCACCTTTGCCGTGATGGCATCGATGAAGGTGGTAGCCCCAGCTTTGGCGGCAAAACGTACTGTGGTGGTTGATCTAAAGGTTTCCTCGCCAGATGTGAGGTCCAGTGCAACCTCGTAAGAATCAACCGAAACAAGTGCGGCTCTTTCGGCAGCTTCGATTCTTGTGAGATTTTCGCCAGGCATGCGACTCCTATGTCGTTTAGTTATGAATTCTTCGTCTAGCCTAATAGCAGTAGAACACTAGACCCACGGAGAATCATGCGCCTAAGACCCAGCCCCGTAGTGGAAGCAGCAGGAACCATCGCGATTGCCTACTTGCTCGTTTTGGCTTGGTGCGCGATAACCCTTCCTGCGGGCAGCGACTTGTTAGCCACGGCTGCGACTCCAACCATCCTTTACCTGATCCCAATCTTTATCGCTCAAACCCTTGTGGGCCTCGCCGTGCGCAACTCGGCAAAGCTGCAACGCTTCTGGGTGCTATCTGCGGTAAACGTGTTCTTCAGCGCAGGATTCGCCTGGTTCTTCTGGGCGGTAGCCAATCAGGCTAAGACCAACATTGGGGCGAACAGTGCCGCGATTCTTATCTCGGGAGCCGTAGTGGTGGGAGTGAGCAACCTTGTGGGGCTAGCAATCACCGAGCGATTCCTCGTTGACGAAGGCAAAAGCCGACTAACCAAGACCCAGTACGTAAGCAGCCCAACCGTGGCAGCAAAGAGCAAAACCCGCAAGAAGAAGTAGACAGATGCGCATTCACATCGCCACCGACCACGCCGGCCTCGAACTAAGCCAGTTTCTAATCGACTCGCTTCGATCAGAAGGCCACGATGTCTTCGACCACGGGCCTAAGGAATACGACCCGCTCGATGACTATCCCTCCTTTTGCATCAACGCGGCGCTCGCCGTGATTGCTGACCAGCAGGCCGGCGCTGAGGCTCTTGGAATCGTTCTGGGTGGCTCCGGCAATGGTGAGCAAATCGCCGCCAACAAGGTGCAGGGCATCCGTGCGGCACTGGCATGGAACCTCGACACCGCAAAGTTGGCCCGCCAGCACAACGATGCCAACGTAATCGCTGTTGGTGCGCGTCAGCACAGCCAGCAAGAAGTTCTCGAACTGATTCGTGCGTTTGTTGCCGAGCCATTTAGCCACGATGAGCGCCACAGCCGCCGCATCGGCAAGATTGCCGCTTACGAGCAAACCGGCGACATCCTTTAGGCAGCAAGTTGCCTGAAGGTCACACAGTTCATCGAATTGCAAACCAGTTTCAAGAGCTGTTTCTAAACCAACCAGTCAGCGTTTCTTCGCCTCAAGGGCGTTTTTCGGCATCGGCTGCGCAAATCTCGGGTCAAAAGCTGATTCGCTCGTATGCCGTCGGCAAGCAAATGTTTCTCGAGTTCGAAAACGATCTCTTTTTGCGCGTGCATCTTGGCATTTACGGCAAGTGGAAATTTCACGACATTTCAATAACAAAACAGGCGCCACAGATTATCGGCGAGGTGCGAGCTCGTTTTTCGGCAGGGGATTGGGTGGTCGATCTTCGCGGACCAACCGTTTGCGAGGTAGTCGACGACGATGCCATCCGTGTGGTGCTAAATCGTCTCGGACCAGATCCGCTAAACCCCAATCCGAAAGCCCGCGAATCTGAACGCTTTATCTCCCGTGTCTTGTCGTCGAAGGTTGAGATAGGCAAACTGCTGATGAACCAAGAGGTGATTAGCGGCATCGGCAACGTGTATCGGTGCGAGATCCTGTTTCGCCACGAGATCGAACCGCACACTCCTGGCAATGCCCTATCGCGCGAGCAGTTGCAAAGCATCTGGGATGACTGCGTCAAACTGTTGCGGGTCGGCGTGCGCACGGGGTTCATGATCACGCGTGACGAACTGTTTACCAAGCGCACCACCAAAGAAACGCGCAACTTTATCTACAAGCGTGAGGGCCAGCCGTGCCGGCGCTGTGGTGTGGAAGTCAAAATCGAAATAATGGCAACCCGCAAGCTGTATTGGTGTCCGGGCTGCCAAAAATGAAAAAAGCCCCGAATACACGGGGCCTTGGAGCGGATGACGGGAATCGAACCCGCACCATCAGTTTGGAAGACTGAGGCTCTACCATTGAGCTACATCCGCAATGCTTATAACTTTAAGCGCAAATACATTCTATGGGTTAGGATTACCAAGGTTGTTTTGTTCTTGCGAAAGTAAGGGTAAAAACCACCGGGGTGTAGCGTAGTGGCTAGCGCGCCTGCTTTGGGAGCAGGATATCGCAGGTTCGAGTCCTGTCACCCCGACCACTTTTATGCCTTCAACCGCATCAAATAAGCCCCCTTATGGGGCTTTACTTATTGGAGATGAATCCGTGAAGTCCACAATCGAGCGAATCAAGCCAACACGAGTCAAGTTGAGCATTACCGCCAACCCAGACGACATGAAGCCAAGCATCGAGCACGCCTACGAGCACATCGGTGAAGACGTTGCCATTCCTGGCTTCCGCAAGGGCAAGGTTCCACCAGCCCTTCTAGAAAAGCGCGTAGGCCGCGGCGCCATCTTGGCTCACGCAGTAAACGATGCTCTCGACTCGCTCTACCGTGAAGCGCTTGAAGAGCACAAGATTCGCCCACTGGGCCAGCCACAGGCAGACATAAAAGAGACCCCATCAGAGGCTGACTACTCGGGCAACCTAGTTGTTGAAATCGAAGTTGAGGCTCGACCAGAACTTAAGTTGCCAACCTACAAGGGTCTAAAGATCAAGGTTGACGAGATCAAGGTTGCTGGCAAAGAAGTTGAAGAAGAACTCGACGCGCTTCGCGGACGTTTTGGCAAGCTAAACGCTGTCGACCGTGCTGCCAAGAAGGGCGACTTCACCAGCATCAACCTAACCGCAGAGATTGACGGCAAGGTCATCGACTCGGCAGACAACATTTCTTATGAGATTGGCTCTGGCAACCTGCTAGACGGCATCGACGAGGCGCTTGACACCCTTACTGCAGGCGAGTCGACCACTTTCGTGTCGAAGCTTGTTGGCGGCGACAAGGCCGGACAGGACGCACAGGTTTCTGTGACTCTGGTCAGCGTCAAGGAGCGCGAGCTTCCTAAGCTAGACGACGAGTTTGCCAAGATGTACAGCGAATTCGATACCGTTGCCGAGCTAAAGGCAGGCATCGAAGAGCAGATTGCGCGCTCAAAGTCTTACTCACAGGGCATTCAGGCTCGCGACCTAGCTACCGATGCACTTCTTGCTTTGGTGAAGGTTCCGGTTTCTGATGAGCTAGTTCAGGCCGACGTTGACCGTCACCTTGAGGGCGAAGGCCGACTAGAAGACAAAGAACACCGTGCCGAGGTTACCGAGCAGAGCACCCGCTCTTTCCAGGCTCAGATGTTGCTAGACGCAGTTGCCGAGGCCGAAGAGGTCAAGGTTAACGACCAAGAGCTCATCGCTTACCTAATGCAGGCTGCTCAGTCTTACGGCATGGAAATCAACGAGTTCATCAAGGTTGTCGACCAGAACGGTCAGATTCCGATGTTCGTAGCCGAGGTTGCTCGTCGCAAGGCACTGTCAATCGTGCTCGAGAACGCCACCGTCACCGACAGCAAGGGCAAGGCAGTAGACCTGACCGAGTTCTTGAAGTCAGACTCAGAAGCCGGCATCGACTCACACGCAGGTCACGACCACGACTAGTCTTCAAAACATCGCGACCCAGGCTTCGGTCTGGGTCGTTTTGTTTAACCAAGATGCCGCCGCGGCATCGTAGTTTTAGACACGCTATCTGCCCTAGGCGAACAGCGCCCAAAAAGGTCATGCCCCGCAAGTATCTTTGACTAGCAACCTAGAAACAGGAGAACCAAATGGCTGAACGAAACGGCACCCCGCGCATCTTTGAGCGCCTACTGAAAGACCGCATCGTGTGGCTGGGCAGCGATGTTCGCGACGACAACGCCAACGAAATCTGCGCACAGATGCTGATGTTGGCAGCCGAAGACTCAACCAAAGACATCTACCTGTACATCAACTCTCCGGGTGGCTCGATCACTGCCGGCATGGCCATTTACGACACCATGCAGTACGTGCCAAACGATGTTGTTACCGTGGGCATCGGCATGTGTGCATCGATGGGGCAGTTCTTGCTTTCATCGGGCACCAAGGGCAAGCGCTATGCAACGCCTAACACCCGCATCCTTTTGCACCAGCCACACGGTGGCTTTGGCGGAACCGCAAGCGACATTCAGACTCAGGCGGAGTTGATTCTTTCGATGAAGAAGCAGCTTGCCACTTTGACCGCTGCGCAGACTGGCAAGTCAGTTGAGCAGATCACGCAAGACGGCGACCGCGACCGTTGGTTTACCGCAGCCGAAGCCCTCGAATACGGCTTTATCGACCACATCCAAGAGTATGCAACCGGTGTTACCGGTGTTGGCGCACAGTAAGCAGCAGGAGAGAGAAATGAACGAAAACAAGATCCTTATGCCTGAGGCTCGCTACATTCTGCCTACCTTCGAAGAGCGCACCTCTTACGGCTACAAGCGTCAAGACCCTTACAACAAGCTATTTGAAGACCGCATCGTGTTCTTGGGTGTTCAGGTCGACGATGCCTCAGCAGACGACGTTATGGCTCAGTTGTTGGTTCTTGAGTCGCAAGACCCAGACCGCGACATCACCATGTACATCAACTCACCTGGTGGTTCGTTCACTGCGATGACCGCAATCTACGACACCATGCAGTACATCAAACCTCAGATTCAGACCGTCTGCCTAGGACAAGCAGCCTCGGCTGCCGCAGTGCTATTGGCTGCCGGAGCTCCGGGCAAGCGCCTGGCTTTGCCAAACGCCCGAGTTTTGATTCACCAGCCAGCAGCTGGCGAGTCTGGCCGCGGACAGGCTTCAGACATTGAAATTCAGGCTCGCGAGATCATGCGTTTGCGCGAATGGCTCGAAGACACCATCTCTAAGCACTCGAAGCGCACCCCAGAAGAGGTCAAGAAAGACATCGACCGCGACAAGATTCTGACCGCTCCTGAGGCGCTTGAGTACGGCCTAATCGACCAGGTTCTAACTACTCGTAAGAACGCGTAGCCTAAAGCTCTAGGTAAAGCGGGTGGGCGTTGCTCACCCGCTTTGTCATTGGCTAGATATAGGGTTTAAGCATGAGCAAGCTCAGTGAGTCCGGCGAAGTCCTGAAGTGCTCTTTCTGCGGAAAGAGCCAGAAGCAGGTACGCAAGCTAATTGCCGGCCCAGGCGTCTACATCTGCGACGAGTGCATCGAACTTTGCAACGAAATCATAGTTGAAGAGCTTGGTGGCGAAACCTCCAAGGCCCTCGAAGACCTAGAGCTGCCAAAGCCCAAAGAGATTTACGCGTTTCTAGAGGAATACGTAATCGGTCAGGACCAAGCCAAGAAGGCACTTTCGGTTGCTGTTTACAACCACTACAAGCGTTTGCGTTCCCGTGGCACTCTGACCACCGCAGGCAAAGAGCACGACCAAATTGAAATCGCTAAGTCCAACATCTTGATGATTGGCCCAACCGGTTGCGGCAAGACTTACCTTGCACAAACTTTGGCCAAGCGTCTCAATGTGCCTTTTGCTGTGGCCGACGCCACTGCGCTAACCGAAGCCGGTTACGTGGGCGAAGATGTCGAGAACATCCTGCTCAAGCTTCTTCAGGCCGCCGATGGCGACGTGAAGCGAGCCGAGACCGGAATCATCTACATCGATGAGATCGACAAGATTTCTCGTAAGGCCGAGAACCCTTCAATCACCCGCGACGTTTCGGGCGAAGGTGTTCAACAGGCATTGCTCAAGATTCTTGAGCCGCCAGCGGTTTGACGGCCAACGATGTCGTCAGCTTGGCTACAACTGGCGTAGCTGGGCCATCTCAGGCGGAAGGCAAGCCGGTTGGCACGGTGTTCATTGCCGCGCGCTTGGGAGGCCGTTCGCTGGTGCAGAGTTACCACTTCGATGGCGACCGCCAGCAAATTAGAGAGTTCAGCAGTCGGGCAGCCATCGCCCTCGCTGAGCAGCTTTTAGATGGCGCTCTCTAGCCTTCTTCGCCTTGCATCGGGAACAAAAACTCTCAATCTAAAGTTGAGTCATTCGCAGGCAACTTTCAGCAACTATTGGCATTCTTGTCAGTGGAAGCAGATAAGTTATCTACTAGAACAGACCAAATGTTTACCGAAGAGGTTCGGAAACAGATTCTTTGAAAGGAGATCGAATGCTATTAGTTCGTCGCGAAATCGGTGATGTACTTCGTGAACTCCGTCAGGCAAAAGGTCACACCCTTCGTCAGGTTGCCGGTCGCGCAAGCGTGGCCCTCGGCTACCTGAGCGAAATCGAGCGCGGTCAAAAAGAGGCGTCGTCAGAAATTCTTTATTCGGTTGCCGAAGCTCTGGATGTTCCAATCTCGCAAATCATGCGTGAGGTTAGCGAGCGTCTTGCTGCAATTGAAGAAATCCAGATTCCAGACACCGTGCCAGCGGAGTTTATGTTTGGTTTCACCTCGGATGTTCAGCCAATCCGCCGATAAAACACTTAGAAAGAGCCCGCTTACGAGAAATCGTGGCGGGTTCTTTGCTTTAACCTAGACCAATGCGCCTAAGTAAGTTTCGTGAACTCATGAATGAGGAATTCGGCGACCAATACGCGTCAGTGTTGATTCGCGATTTGGTATTGCGCGATCTTGCCGACCGAACCGCCGAGGCTTGCATTCGAGACGGGGAAGACCTCAGAGAAGTTTGGTTTGCGGTTTGCCGGGCCGAAAACGTTCCCGAAGCCAGATGGCACGGTACGAACAAAAATACGAAAAAAAGACACGCCGAAGAATAATCTTTCGAAATCTTGTTCGAAACCTGCTAGCGTTGGTCTCGAGATGTTGCGGAGAGCGAAGTTCAAACGAAGTAAGTTTTCCACAATCTTCTCGCCACTCCACAGCAATGTCTGCGGTAACCCATAGTGTCAATGCAAAATGAATCTAAGGCTTCAAAAGCCAGAATAAAGAGGATGTAATGCCATCACCATCAGAGCGCGACAAGGCGCTAGACACTGCACTAGCTCAGATTGACCGTCAGTTCGGTAAGGGTTCGGTCATGCGACTCGGCTCAGACGAGCGTGCACCGGTAGAGGTCATCCCAACCGGCTCAATTGCGCTAGACGTTGCACTGGGTATTGGCGGACTCCCTCGCGGCCGAATCATTGAGGTCTACGGGCCAGAATCTTCAGGAAAGACCACCATTGCGCTGCACGCAATCGCAAACGCACAGCGCGGCGGTGGCATTGCAGCATTCATCGATGCCGAGCACGCGCTAGACCCTGAATACGCCAAGGCTCTTGGCGTAGATATCGATGCGCTCCTGGTTAGCCAGCCAGACACCGGTGAACAGGCACTCGAAATTGCCGACATGCTGATTCGCTCAGGCGGAATCGACATCATCGTCATCGACTCAGTTGCTGCACTTGTTCCACGTGCCGAAATCGAAGGCGAAATGGGCGACTCGCACGTTGGTCTGCAGGCCCGACTCATGTCTCAGGCGCTGCGCAAGTTGACCGGCGCACTGAGCACCACCAACACCAGCATGATCTTCATTAACCAGCTGCGCGAAAAGATCGGTGTCTTCTTCGGAAGCCCAGAAACCACCGCTGGCGGTAAGGCACTCAAGTTCTACGCCTCCGTGCGTCTAGACATCCGTCGCATCGAAACTTTGAAAGACGGTACAGACGCAGTTGGAAACCGCACCCGAGTCAAGGTTGTCAAGAACAAGATGGCTGCACCTTTCAAGCAGGCAGAATTCGACATCATCTACGGTGTCGGAATCTCTCGCGAGGGTAGCCTTATCGACTTTGGTGTCGAGAAGGACATCGTCAAAAAGTCTGGCGCCTGGTACACCTACGAGGGTGCCCAGCTCGGTCAGGGCAAAGAGAACTCACGCAACTTCCTAATCGAGAACACTGCCATCGCAGACGAAATCGAGCAGAAGATCAAGGCAAAGCTTGGAATCGGTGTGCCTCGTGCAGTTGCCGACCTTCCAGAAGACGAAGCCGACCTTCCAATCGACGATGTAATAGCACCAGTCGAGGCCAAGGTAGCTAACGCCTAACAATGGTTTTCAATCGCAGACGGGCTGCAACTACACCATCGGAAGATGGCGAAGTTGCGGCCCGTTCGCCTAGCCCGGAGAAATTGGAGCAGAGAGCCAGAAATGTTCTTCTCTTCCAAATCTCTAAGAGTGCCAAGTCGAAGCATCAACTGGCGCAACTTCTAGTCAAGCGAGAGATTCCAGACGAGATAGCACTTCCGCTGCTAGACAGGTTTGAAGAAGCTGGTCTCATCAACGATTTGGTTTTTGCAGAGACCGTCGTCTCCTCTCGACGCAACTTTCGTGGGTTGTCTAAAAGCGCTATTAAGCGCGAGCTAAATCAAAAGGGCGTCTCCCAAGACTTGATTGAAGCCACAACTGGGGTAATAACCAGCGAAGATGAACTCGAGACGGCTAGACGATTGGCCGAAAAGCGCATTCGCTCCATGAGTCGGTTAGAAGACCAGGCTAGAACTCGCCGTTTGTTTGCCTATTTGCAACGCAAGGGCTATTCCTCATCAATCATTTTTGAGGCAATCAGACATGCCGAGACGCAGGCGGTAAAATCAGAGGTCTAATGACTTCTCCAACTCGCTCCTACGAAGTTCGCACCTACGGGTGTCAGATGAACGTTCACGATTCCGAACGTCTCTCTGGGCTTCTTGAAGATGCTGGTTATGTTGCGGGTACACCGGGTGAATCCGCTGTAGTTGTATTCAACACCTGCGCCGTGAGAGAAAACGCGGACAACAAGCTCTATGGAAATCTTGGAATGCTATTGGCAAAGAAGAAGGAAAATCCGAGCCTTCAGATCGCAGTAGGCGGTTGCCTAGCGCAAAAAGACCGCGAGACCATCATCAAGAAGGCTCCTTGGGTCGATGTGGTTTTCGGAACTCACAACATCGGTTCTCTTCCTGCGCTTCTTGAGCGTTCACGTCACAACAGCGAGGCAGCGATTGAGATTGTGGAATCGCTTGAGACATTCCCAAGCAACCTTCCAGTCAAGCGCGACAGCACCTATGCAGCTTGGGTATCAATCTCGGTTGGCTGCAATAACACCTGTACTTTTTGCATCGTTCCCGCACTCCGCGGAAAAGAACGTGATCGTCGCCCTGGCGAGATTCTTGCTGAGATTGAAGCTCTGGTGGCCGAAGGAGTAATCGAAATCACCCTCTTGGGTCAGAACGTAAACACCTATGGTGTCGAATTCGGCGATAAGGGAGCGTTCGCCAAGCTGCTGCGGGCTTGCGGTCAAATAGAAGGGCTCGAACGAGTTCGATTCACAAGCCCTCACCCAGCAGCCTTTACCGACGACGTAATCGAGGCAATGGCCGAGACTCCAAATGTCATGCCAAGCCTCCACATGCCTCTGCAGTCCGGTTCCGACCGCATTCTCAAAGACATGCGTCGTTCGTATAGAAGCGAAAAGTATCTCGGCATACTCGACAGAGTTCGGGCAGCTATCCCTGATGCCGCGATTACCACGGACATCATCGTCGGGTTTCCTGGCGAAACCGAGCAGGATTTTCTCGACACCATGAAGATCGCAGAGCAGTCGAGGTTTGCTGCTTCGTACACCTTCCAATACTCCAAACGTCCTGGCACGCCAGCGGCAGAGATGCCAAACCAGCTGGATAAAGGCATCGTTCAAGAGCGCTACGAGAGGCTAATGGCGCATGTGAACAACATCGCATGGCAAGAGAACCAAAAGATGATTGGCAAGTCTGTTGAGGTTTTGGTTGGGCAACATCACCTTGTCATTAACCTCGGCGTCG
>JBBAMO010000016.1:0-10321 GCA_040402495.1 Rhodoluna sp. | reverse complement strand
CGCCATCCAGCACCAAGGTTTCGTTGGTGGTTTCTTGAACCTTTTTGATGATGTCTTCAAGGATGGCTACGCCGCGAAGTGCGAAGTACTCGGTGGCAAGCGGGATAATCACGCCGTGCGCAGCAGTTAGAGCATTCACCGTGAGCAATCCAAGCGAAGGCTGGCAGTCAATCACGATTAGGTCGTAGTCTGCCGAAACCTTCTTGAGAATGCGAGCCAGAATTTTCTCTCGTGAAAATTCGTTGACCAACTTCATTTCGGCTGCAGAAAGTTCGATGTTGGCCGGTATGACGTCTAAGCCAGCAATCTTGGTGTGCTTGATGGCAGTCTTTGGGTCGATGTTGGAGTCCAACATGAGGTCGTAAATCGTCACTTCGTCGTGTGCAACGATGCCGAGACCGGCAGACAGCGCACCCTGAGGGTCGTAGTCGACTAGCAGCACTTTGCGACCATACTCGGCGAGCGCCGCAGACATGTTGATGGCAGTGGTGGTCTTACCCACACCACCCTTCTGGTTACACATCGCAATGATGCGTGCAGGGCCGTGCTGAGCTAGAGGCTTAGGCTTCGGAAAACGATGATCTTCGTTCTTTTTAGCGGCTTTGGCCATCATTTCCTCTCCTGCTAGAACAACGATTCTGATACCCCACTAGCCTACCGCCGAGCACGCGGATGTGCTGTCGAATACACCTCACGAAGGGCATCAACAGTGATGAGCGTGTAAATCTGGGTTGTGGCCACCGAGGAATGCCCTAGAAGCTCCTGCACTACTCGCACATCGGCACCACCTTCAAGCAGATGGGTGGCAAACGAGTGCCTGAGCGTGTGCGGAGAAATCTCGCTGGAGAGTTTTGCCTGCTCGCCAGCTGCGGCAATAATTTGCCACATGCTCTGCCGGCTCAGTCGACCACCTCTTTGATTCAAAAAGACCGCTGGAGTGCCCTTACCCAGAGTCGCCAGGGTTGGCCTGACTCTGATTAGGTATGCATCCAGCGCCTTCTGCGCAAAAGAACCAACCGGAACTATCCGTTCTTTAGATCCCTTACCAAATAGCCTGATCAACGTTGGATCAACCAGATCATCGATGTTTAGATTCACAACCTCAGAAACTCGAGCGCCGGTTGCATAAAGCAGCTCCAGAATCGCTCGATCTCGCACACGGATGGGGTCGGCCGCCATGGCATCGTGGTCGCCAGCATCAGGGCCAGACGCCTCCAACAGGCGCTCTATCTCGTGAATCGTGATTGCTTTCGGCAATCGTTTTGGTGGCTTCGGCGGCTTTACACTCGCTGCTGAGTCGCTAGCCGTGACGCCTTCGATTAGCCAATACCGATGTAATCCCCGAACGCCCGAGAGCACTCTGGCTATCGAGGTGGGTGCCATCCCCCATCGAGTTGCAAGCGCCTGTCCAAAGTCAGACACTACAAGTTCCCCAATCGACTCTGGAGAATCTATCGAGCGCTCCAACAGGTACTGCTGATAGCGTGCCAAGTCTCGCCTGTACGCTGAAATGGTGTTCTTAGACATCCCTCGCTCCACCGTCAGGTGCCTGAGGTAACTTTCAATCAGCCGGTCGATGGTCAAAATCGCTACTTACGTCGACTGAAATACCCAAGAATGGCTATTACCGCTGTGGGGCTTTGAATCTCAGATGCCAGCACCGACTCGTGCGCCTCTTCGAAAGGCACCCAGCGCACTTCCATGTCGGCCTCTTCGCCCTCACGCTGGTAGTCGCTGGCAACTTCGGTCAGACCAGTTGCCAAAAAGATGTCGATTTGTTCGCTGTTTCCTCCTGGAGAGGCATGAAACACCTGAAGCAACTCCCAGTTTTCTGCCTCGTGGAAGGTCTCTTCCATCAACTCGCGCTTTGCAGCATCTAGGTGGGATTCGCCAGCTACATCCAGCAATCCAGCTGGAATCTCCCAAAGGTACTTTTTGACGGGGTGGCGATACTGGCGAATCATCAATACCTCGTCGCGATCGTTTACGGCGAGCACGGCAACAGCACCTGGATGCTTGATAAAGTCGCGAACTAGTTCTTGCCCCTGATAGTCAAAGGTTTCGCGAACTACATCCCAAATGCGACCCTCGAAAACTAATTCTCGAAGGTTCACATTCAAATCGACCGGTTGGTCTTTAGGCATCAGCCTCTAACTCGAACAGCCGACTCGCTTCCTGGCGTTCGAGTGCTGCAACGATTAGTCCGCGGAAAAGTGGGTGTGCGTGAGTTGGACGCGACTTGAACTCTGGGTGAGCCTGGGTGGCGACATAGAACGGGTGCACCTCGCGAGGTAGCTCCACGTATTCAACAAGGTGATCGTCGGGCGAAGTGCCAGAGAAAACAAGTCCGGCGTCGGCTATCTGCGGGCGGTATGCGTTGTTCACCTCGTAGCGGTGACGGTGGCGCTCTTCTGAGGTTGGTGCCCCGTAAAGAGATTCCACGATCGAACCTGGCTTCAACTTTGCGGTGTACTTTCCGAGGCGCATGGTGCCACCAAGGTCGCCAGATTCAAGAATTGCGACTTGTTCTGCAATGGTTGCAATCACAGGGTTCTTTGACTCTGGGTCGAATTCGCTCGAAGATGCATCGGCGATACCGACCACGTTTCTTGCGTACTCGATGACCATGCACTGTAGACCCAAGCAAATGCCAAGAACAGGAATTCTGTTCTCTCGGGCAAAGCGCAGCGCACCGAGCTTGCCTTCGATTCCTCGAACTCCGAATCCGCCAGGAACAAGGATGGCGTCGACATCGCTGAGTTGTTCGCGAGCACCAGGCTCGGTTTCGCAGGTGTCAGATGGGATCCACTTGATCTTCACCTTGGCCTGGTTGGCGAATCCGCCAGCGCGAAGCGCTTCGGTTACCGACAGGTAAGCGTCTGGAAGGTCGATGTATTTGCCGACCATTCCGACGGTTACCTCGTGCTTGGGCTCGTGCACTGCATCTAGCACGCTCTGCCAGCGACTCCAGTCAACCTCGTTAGCTTGCAAACCGAGGTGCTTGATGATGTAAGAGTCCAAACCCTGATCGTTCAAAACAGTCGGGATGTCGTAAATGCTTGATGCATCTGCCGCGTTGATAACTGCCTTCAGGTCGACATCGCACATAAGCGCAATCTTGTTCTTGATGCTCTCTGGAAGAGTGCGGTCGCTTCTACAAACAATGGCGTCTGGCTGAATACCAATTGATCGAAGGGTAGCTACCGAGTGCTGAGTTGGCTTGGTCTTGAGTTCGCCTGAAGGCCCGATGTAAGGAACAAGTGAAACGTGAACAAAGAAAACATTTTCACGGCCGACTTCGTGGCGCAACTGGCGAGCTGCCTCAATAAATGGCAGCGACTCGATGTCGCCAACGGTGCCGCCCACCTCGGTGATGATTACGTCGGGAGCTGGGTCAAGGTGAGCTTGCAAACGCATTCTGCGCTTGATCTCATCGGTGATGTGCGGAATCACCTGAACCGTGTCGCCAAGATACTCGCCGGCGCGTTCGCGCTTAATTACGGTGCTGTAAATCTGACCGGTAGTTACGTTGGCCGACTCGGCAAGTTCGATGTTCAGGAAGCGTTCGTAGTGACCAATGTCAAGGTCGGTCTCGGCACCGTCTTCGGTCACGAAGACTTCACCGTGCTGAAAAGGGTTCATTGTTCCGGGATCAACGTTTAGATACGGATCCAACTTCTGCATTACAACGTGTAAACCACGTGCCGAAAGGAGGTTGCCCAGAGACGCTGCGGTAAGTCCTTTACCGAGAGATGAAGCCACACCTCCAGTTACGAAAATGTGCTTACTTTTACCGTGATCCATCGCGCCTGCCATGGAATTACAGCCTACCAGCGCAGCGCGCCTCGTTCGGCGACACGCAGAAAATGACCTCAAGTTTTTGTTTAGAGTTGCCGTTTTTCTTCGCTGGCAACACCCAAAAGCTCTGCCGCGTGTAGTCGTCCGGTTTGTGAGTCACTCAACCCAGAAAGCATTCTTGCCAATTCTTCGGTTCGCTGCTCGATGTCGAGAGAAACGACATCCGATGCGGTGTATTCGGTCGAAACGGATTTGAGCACTCGAAGATGAGTGTTTGCAAAGGCGGCAACCTGAGCAAGGTGGGTAACCACGATTACCTGCGATTGTTTCGCGAGTCTGGCTAGTCGTCGACCAACCTCGATGGCGGCAGCGCCACCCACGCCCGCATCAACCTCGTCGAAGATGAAAGTTGGGGCCACCTGGAATTTGGCGAGAACCACTTCGATGGCGAGCATGATGCGGCTTAGTTCGCCACCGCTGGCACCCTTGCCGAGCGGCCGAGGCTCGGCCCCCGGATAAGCCGATAGTTGAATGCTTACTAGGTCTTTTCCGTAGCTCGTGTACTCGGCTCCATCAACAACTGAGACAACGAGGCTAGCGCCCTTCATAGCAAGCGCTTCAAGCTCTTGAGTCACCTCGGATGCCAGCCCGGTGGCGGCATCTAGGCGAAGCTTTGTCAGTTCTTGGCCAATGCGTTTGACCTCCCCCAGTTCAGAACTCACTACTTGGGTTAGGCGATCAATGTTTTCGGTCGAAGAATCAAGTTCGAGTAATCGATTGGATGCCTTTTCTCGGTAACTGAGTACATCGCTGTACTCGGGGCCATACTTGCGCTTTAGTGTTTGCAAATCGGCGCGGCGATTTTGAATTCGTTCCAGCTCGCCTGCGCCATCGCCTTCAAGCCCAACCAGATAACCGTTCAAATCTGCGGCAGCCTCGCCCAGCTGATAGCCGAGCTGTTTCAAGTTTTCAGCAAGTTCGGCCAGTTTGGCATCATGTGTCGAAACCGACTCCAGCGACCGTCGAGCCTTGCCAATTTCAGCAATAGCATCGCCCGAGTCGAACCCCTCAGACGAAAGAAAATCGTGTGCGGTCTTCACCGCGATTCGAATGTCTTCGGCATACGTCAGACGGCTTGCTTTGTCGGACAGAGCTTCGTCTTCGCCGGGCTGTGGGTCAAACTTCTCAAGTTCGGCCACTGCCTCGCGCAGAGTGTCTGCCTCGGCGGCGCGCGAACTCAACTCTTGTGTCAGACGATTCAGTTCGGTTGCCGCGGTGCGCCAAGCATCAAAGTGAACGCGATAAGTTGAAAGGCAATCGGCAAGGGCCTTGCCGGCGTAGGCGTCCAAAGCGTCGCGCTGAGCCGATACGCTCTTCAGCCTGATTTGGTCAGCTTGCCCGTGAACAACAACTAGGTCGCTGCCGATTTCAGAAAGTACACCGATCGGAGTCGACCTACCACCGATGGCTGCGCGCGATCGCCCCTCTGTTGAAACTGAACGATTAACAATGAGCTCACCGTTATCGCTAGCTCCACCAGCTTCTTCAATGCGCGAAATCACTGGCGAATCTGTCGCGAGTAGCCAGCGACCTTCCACAAAAGCCTGATCTTGACCCTGTCGAATCACACCCGACTCGGCGCGCTCGCCCAGCAATAGTCCCAGCGCGCTTAGAACCATGGTCTTTCCTGCGCCTGTTTCGCCGGTGAGCACGGTAAGGCCGGGGCCAAAACCGAGACGAGCCTCGCGAATGACACCGAGGTCGCGAATAAAAATCTCTTCGATCACAGTTTGCCTATTGTGCGACGTTGTCCGGACCGCGCCAGCCAGAAACTGGAAGCGAGAACTTTCTTACCAAGCGATCGGTAAAGGGACCCTGTCGGAATCGCGCCAGCCGAACCGGTGTTTCCGATCGGCTAACCTCAACGCGAGCGCCCGGTGGCATTTCAAAAGACCTTCTACCGTCGCACCAAAGTACTCCAGAGCCAGCCGAGCGTTGCATGACCTCAACGGCCAGCAACGAATTTGGGTTAATGACTAGCGGGCGAGCAAAGAGCGCGTGTGCACTCAGTGGAACCAAGATGAGTGCATCCACCGAAGGCCAAACAATCGGGCCTCCGGCCGAGAATGAGTAAGCGGTGCTGCCGGTTGGAGTGGCCATCACAATGCCGTCGCAACCGAAAGACGATAGTGGACGCTTGTCGATCTCAACGACAACCTCAAGCATGCGCTCACGGGCATTCTTTTCGACAGTTGCCTCATTTAGCGCCCACGTGTGGAATACCTGCTGGCCCTTTACGAAAACCTTCACATCCAGCGCAAGGCGTTCTTTAACTAGGTAGTCGCGGTCGACAACTCGGTGAACGGCCTCGCTGAGTCCGTCGCGCTCAGACTCCGCTAGAAAGCCAACGTGCCCAAGGTTTATGCCGAGCAAAGGAGTAGCAGACTCGCGAACCACTTCGGCTGCCTTCAAAATCGTTCCGTCGCCGCCAAGAACCATAACAACTTCGAGGTCTGACAACTGAGCCTTTTTGCCCAGTTCAACTACCTGATCTACAACAGCGTTTGGTGCCACGTGAGTGGCAGAAAAAGACTTGGTGTCGGCGAGTTCTTCGCCGGTCATAACTGGGGTAATCCCAGCTGCAACCAACTGAGCGCAAACTTCTTGGCTTGCCAGCAGGGCATCCTCGCGACCGGTGTGAGTGACAACTAATACATAGCGAGACATCACTTGGCCTCCTTCGCGATTGCGTCGATTCTGTCATTCCATTGTCCCGAATTTTGGGGCTCATTAGCACTAATCCACAAGACGTATTCAATGTTCCCATGTGTGCCAGGCAAATCTGAGCGCACCAATCCACGGATGCCGCAGCCAAGACCGTTGGCAAACTCGACCACTTGGTGAATAGCATTTGCCCGCAAAGTGTGGGAGTTCACGATACCGTTTGCCTGAAGCGACTGTTTGCCAACTTCAAACTGCGGTTTCACCAAAAGAACTAGGTCAGCTTTTGGAGCAACTGAAAGTATCTGCTCCAGCACTAAGGTCAACGAAATAAAAGACAAATCGGCGACCACAACTTCGAAGTTGAGGGCTGGGCGGCCGAGGGCGTCGGCAAGAGTGTTTGGGCTCAACTCGCGCGCATTAAATCCTTCGATGCACGTCACATTCGGATTGTCCAGAAGTTCTGGCACCATCTGGTCGTGTCCAACATCGATGGCCACCACGTGCGACGCGCCTCTGCGCAGCAAAACATCGGTGAAGCCACCTGTCGAAGCGCCTACATCGAGCGCAAACTTGCCGACGACATCTAGTTCGCCGAAGGCATCAAGGGCAGAAGCCAGCTTGTGACCGGCTCTCGAAACATAGTCCACTGCCGAAAGCACTGTGACTTTGGCTCCGTCGACGATTTCTTGCGAAGACTTGCGAATGGCCTTGCCATCGACCAGGGCGCGGTTGGCGTCGATCAGCGCATGTGCTTGTGTTCTGGATCGGGCTAAGCCGCGCTCCACGAGTGCAATGTCAGCGCGCAATTACTTGCCTTCGGCTTGTTCGAGAACGTTCTCGAGCAGCGCGTGAAGCGCTTTGTAAGCATCAGGCTGCTCTTCTTGCGGCAGGCTCTCGATTCGAGCAAGCTCAACCGCGATTTGATCCTTAAATTCCTCAGACATTGTTCCTCCGCTTAAAGCCTAGGCGTAAAGTGCTGGCTCGACATCGAGACCATAAATCGGTGTATCAGAGTTCCAAATCACTGCGCAGGCTGCCTTTAGCGCGCCCAACGACGATGGGTCGCCGTCGATGACGCGAACCTTCTGGGCCAACAGCTCAACCGTCACTCCTCCGCAGCTGTAACCGCGTTTGGTTTGCTTAGGTGCTTCATAAGGTCTGTGCAGTTCGGCCAGATTGCCAAGAATGAAAGTAGGCCTGCCCTCAGGGCCAATTCCGAGCAGTTCTTTGCGGGTGCTAACCCCTGTCAAAACCAGCGCAGAGTCCATCGCTGCACGATTTGCGCCAACTATGTCGGTGTCGATGCGGTCGCCTACAAACAAAGGGGTCTTGCTCGCAAAGTGGTCAGTTGCCGTCTTGAAAATTGCAGGTTCAGGCTTGCCGGCAACGATCGGCAAGATGCCCACCGCAGTATGCACTGCAGAAACCAGCGTGCCATTGCCCGGCGCAAGTCCACGTTCCTGTGGCAAGGTCCAGTCTTGGTTAGTGGCAACCCACTTAGCGCCACGCTGAATCGAAAACGCCGCTTCGGCTAAGTCGCGCCACGCGACATCCGGCGCAAATCCTTGAATGACCGCAGCCGGGTTATCGTTGCTGGATTCAACAAGTCGAAACCCGCCGTCGACAACACGTTTGCGCAGCCCCTCGCCACCAACCACAAGGATGTTAGCCCCCGGCTTCACGAGCGTGGCAAGAATTTCGACCCCGGTCTGACCCGAAGAAATTACATCGCTAGGGAGGCTGTTGATGCCGAATCCGGCAAGTTGTTCACAGATGGTCTCCGGCCGCCGCGACGAGTTGTTCGTGACGTAGCCCACACTCATCGGGATGGCTTGAGCGGCGTGCACCGCCTCAACTGCACCTTCGATTGCCGCTTGACCTTCGTAGACAACGCCGTCTAGGTCGAGTAGGAGAGTATCGTATTTTGAAATCAGGCTAGCGGCCACGGCTACCACCAGGACGACCGCCACGAGGGGCTCCTCCGGCAGGTCCGCTTGGGCGACCGCCACCGGAACGAGGACCACCAAAACTTCCGCCTGGACGACCGCCACCAGGGCGATCTCCACCAGGTCGGCCACCGCTCGGGCGACCGCCAGAGTTTGGCCCAGAGTCGCGAGGTCCTCGCGGAGCATCACCATCACGGCGCGGTGGACGCGGTGCGTCTCCATCACGACGTGGGGGCCTTGGGGCCTCACCATCGCGGCGAGGAGTGTACGGTCTGTCACCGTCGCGACGCGGCGGACGGCCTACATCGCCATCGCGGCGAGGAGCGTACGGCCGATCCCCATCGCGACGCGGAGGACGGCCTACATCCCCATCGCCACGCTGTTCACGCTTAGGGCGATCGGCTGCGGTAGGCAGCTGGATCTCTTCAACGATCAAGAATTCTTCGTCTTCAGGACTCATCTTCGGAGCAAGCGCCTTTACAGCGCGCTCAGCCAAGTCGGCCCACTTCTTGGCCTCAGCATCACGGCCGAGCACCTCGAGAGTGTCTGAATATGCAAAGAATAGGGCTGGAGAATAGTCGAAAACACGGCTCGGATCGAGCTCGAGAATCTCGAGTTCGGCAAGCGCGAGCTCGTTATCGCCCAAATCAAGGCGAGCACCAGACATTGCAATGGCAAGTTTTACGCGCGTTTCGGCATCTAGCTTGTTGCGGTCAACCTCGCGACCCGTTTCCAGACCTTTGGCCGAGCGACCCAAACCACGTTCGCAGTCCACCATCATGGCGATGTGCTCGTTAGAGCCGGTCATACGTCTGTGGTCCTTGAACTCCTTTAGCGCTAAAGCCCAGTCCTCAATCGCATAGGCAGTCACGGCAACGGTTTCACGAACAACAGCGATGCGCCCAGCGCGGTTTACCGCCGCAACGGCATGCGCGTGAGCAAGCTGTGGGTCCTGGTCGAACAACAAACCAGCCATGGCCAGGTGCCGCGCTACCATTTCGGCATTCTCAGCCGTAAGAGTCTTCAACTGCACGCGAACCTGCATAGCAAGGTCTTCGGCAGTGATTTCCTCAGGGATAAGTGGGCTCTTAGGGCGATCAGAGTTAATAGGACGGTCTACGCGCTGCTGCCACTCTGGGCGCGCGGGCTGCTGTTCAGCACGCTCACGATCGCGGTGATTTCGCGAAGGAGCGTCGTCGCGTCGTGCACGATCGCTTCTGCGTTCGTCTGACGATCTGTCTCTGTCGTTCATGTTGTCTCCAATTGCTGTTAAACAAAAAATGGCCACCTCGAAAGGTGGCCATTTTTCTAAATTAAGTCCGGCGGTGTCCTACTCTCCCACAAGGTCACCCTTGCAGTACCATCGGCGCAGGAGGTCTTAGCTTCCGGGTTCGAAATGTAACCGGGCGTTTCCCCTCCGCTATGGCCGCCGAAACACTATTGAGTTATGTGTATCGATGATCAAACGTTAGTTTGTTCGTGATTCCCGATCATACCTCGGGAACCACATAGTGGACGCAAGCAAAAGTGTTATCAAGTCATTGGCTTATTAGTACCGGTCAGCTCCATGGGTCTTTAGTCCCCACTTCCACATCCGGCCTATCAACGCAGTAGTCTACTGCGAGCCTCTCGACCTAAGTCATGGAATTCTCATCTTGAAGCAAGCTTCCCGCTTAGATGCTTTCAGCGGTTATCTTTCCCAAACGTAGCTAATCAGCGGTGCTCTTGGCAGAACAACTGACACACCAGAGGTTTGTCCATCCCGGTCCTCTCGTACTAGGGATAGGCCTTCTCAAAATTCCTGCGCGCGCAGAGGATAGAGACCGAACTGTCTCACGACGTTCTAAACCCAG
>JBBAMO010000015.1:0-10416 GCA_040402495.1 Rhodoluna sp. | reverse complement strand
CGCTTAGCGATGTGTCGTTGCTGAAAACTTCGGCAGCCTTGACGGTTGAGCCGATGGAGATTATCAACGTGAGATAGAAGATCCATGACGAAAATCTTGCGGCTAACCTCTGCGACTTGAAGCGATTTGCCTTGGAGTCCTCAACAAAACGCATTATGCCGGCGGCCAAAACAGCAGAGCCCACTGCTGTTACGCGCACAGTAAGTGCACCCATGCCGCGCTTGGCCGAAGTTGAGTTGGTCGAGCCGGCAAACACGCGGTCGCCCTCAACCTTGGCAACCTGACCGCTCTGGCCGGTGATCGCGGCTTCGTCCACGGAGGATCTACCCTGAATCACAACGCCATCGGCCGGAACTACGGCATCCGGATGCACAACCACGATGTCGCCAATCGAGAGTTGCTCGAGCCCAACTTTTTTGACGTCGTTACCAAGGGAGAGTTCGGCCTCTTTTGGCAAAAGCGCCAGCAGATCTGGCATTGCACTGTCAGCAGAATGCACCGCCTTGACTTCAAGCCATCGGCCAAAGACCAAAAGCGAGAGTATCGCCGAGATTTGCCACCAAAAATCCACACCGATGCCAGTGGCTCCAGCCATCTGCGAAATAGTAGAGGCCGCGCTGAACCCAAACAAGGTAAGTAAAGCGAGCGTGGCAAGCGTAAGGTTTGACGGACGTTTCGCTTTTAGCTCACCGAACGCGCCTGTGAGAACCACAAGACCGGCGCTAAAAAGCAACAGCGATGCGGTGAGCGCAGAGATGTATTGCGAAAAAGCAAACTTTGCCAAGGTGAGCCCGGCGAGCGCTGCAAAAGGTTCGGAAAACAAGAGGGTCGCGATGGTGAGAACCAGGCAGAGCCAAAACCAACGCAAGAGCGTTCGAGGGTTTTGCTGCAGGTGGGCTTGCAGCCCTTCATGCACCGTTTGAGAGTCCATAGATAGTCAAGACTACCCGCTGGGCATTGACCACACGGGCAACGGTCGACCGCCTGTAACCTGAATCTATGAAGATCATCAAGCACGGCCACGCTTGCCTCGAACTAATCGAAAACCAGCAACGAGTCATTGTTGACCCGGGCTTTTACACCGAGCCGATGGTTGGGCTCGAAGGCGTTTTGGCTATCGTGATCACCCACAGGCACGACGACCACTGCTACGAAGAGCAGCTGGATCGAATCATCGGAGCCAACCCCGAGCTAGTCATCTTTGGAACAGCCGAGGTTAGCGCAAGGCTGAAGCCTCGCAACGTGGTTGCTGTGCATCATGGCGACTACCACCAGGTGGGCGCATTCACGCTCGAATTCTTTGGCGACCTACACGCCGAAATTCACCGAAGCATTCCGATTATTCAAAACACCGCGGTGCTTATCAACGATGCTTTGTACTACCCTGGCGATTCGTTCACGCTGCCAGACCGCAAGGTGAAGATGCTGGCCTGCCCAACCTCTGCGCCTTGGCTAAAGATTGCCGACGTGATGGATTTTGTCGATGCGATCAAGCCGGAGCGGTCATTTGCAACCCACAACGCGCTGTTGAGCGACTTTGGGCACGCGCTAAACAACGGCCGCGTAAAGGCCGTGACCGAACAGCACGGCGGAGCGTTTACCTACCTTCAGGTCGGCGACTCCATCGAGGTTAATTAGCCACGTTAAACAAAAAACCCAGCCGATTTCTCGACTGGCCATTTTTGCTGGGGTACCTGGACTCGAACCAAGAACAAAGGATCCAGAGACCTCCGTGTTGCCAATTACACCATACCCCAAGGTATGAAACCCGAGCCGGCTACCAAGGCAACCAGACTCGACTCTCTAGTTTACCTGCACTAAAGCGTGCGAGCAAACGATTCCAAGCGCTTGATGGTTTCTTCTTTTCCAAGAAGTTCCATCGACTCAAAAAGTGGTGGAGAAATGCGACGCCCAGAGATGCCGGTGCGAAGTGGGCCAAAGGCAATGCGTGGCTTTAGCCCAAGTTCTTCGATCAGCTTGGCATTGAGGCTGGCCTGAATCGCGTCGGTGTTAAAGTCTTCGACGCCGTTCAACGCAACGATGGCTGCAGCCAGCACATCTGCGGCGTTCTCTGGTAGGCCGTCGCGGGCATCGTCGTGAATCACGATTTGGTCGGCGGTTACAAACAAGAAACTGAGTAGGTCTGGGGCTTCGCTCAGAACCACCATGCGTTCTTGCACCAACGGAGCTGCGGCGCTCAGCAACGCTAGTTGCTCTGCGCTTGGCTCATGACCAAGCACGCCAGCCGACTGCAGGTATGGCACCAGGCGGCTAGTGAAGTCGTCGACGTCTAGCAAACGAATGTGTGCCGCGTTGATTGCGTCTGCCTTCTTTTGGTCGAAGCGGGCAGGGTTTGGGTTCACGTTTGCAACGTCAAAGTGCTCGGCCAGTTCGGTCAGCGTGAAGATGTCGCGCTCGCTGCTGATGCCCCAACCCAAAAGCGAAAGGTAGTTGAGCAACCCCTCGGGGATAAATCCGCGGTCGCGGTGGTGAAAGAGGTTCGACTCTGGGTCGCGCTTGCTCAGCTTTTTGTTGCCCTCGCCCATGACGTACGGCAGGTGGCCAAATCGTGGGATGAAGGTTGTGATTCCGGCATCCACCATCGCGTTATAGAGCGCGATCTGACGTGGGGTCGAAGAAAGTAGGTCTTCTCCGCGAAGCACGTGGGTCACGCCCATCAGTGCGTCGTCTACCGGGTTTACCAGCGTGTAAAGCGGCTGGCCGTTTGGGCGAACCACAACAAAGTCGGGAAACGATCCGGCCGGAAAGGTGATTTCGCCACGAACTAGGTCGTCGAAGGTGATGTCAACATCGGGCACACGAAGGCGCAGGGCAGGAGATGCGTCGGCCTTACGATACTTGGCGCGTTCGGCATCGTCGCGCTCCCAGTTGCCGTAGCCAAGCTGCTTGGCGCGGCCCTCGGCCTCGTTGCGGGCATCGATGTCTTCGCCGGTCATGTACGACTCGTAAACGTGGCCAGATGCCTTCAGCTTCTCGATGATGTCGAAGTAAATCTCGGTACGCTGCGACTGGCGGTAAGGCTCGTTTGGCCCGCCAACATCAACGCCTTCATCCCAGTTGAGGCCGAGCCAGCGCAAGGCCTCGAGAATCATTTCGTAAGACTCTTCGCTGTCGCGCTCGGCATCGGTGTCTTCGATGCGAAACACAAACTTGCCGCCCGTGTGGCGAGCGTATGCCCAGTTGAAAAGCGCTGTGCGCACCAGGCCAACGTGCGGGGTTCCGGTTGGCGATGGGCAAAAACGCACCACCACATCGGAGCCGGTGGCGGAGGTAAATGGCGCGGTGATGGTGTTTGAAGTCATTATGGCTTCAAGTTTAGGCGAATAGCCCTTGAGGCGAGGATTGGCCTAGGCCACAGGATTGCTGAGCGAGCCGATACCCTCGATCGAAATTTCAACCACTTGGCCGCTTTCCATCGCACCGATGCCTGCCGGCGTACCGGTGAGAATCACATCGCCTGGCAGAAGGGTCATGGCCTGCGAAACATGCTGAATGATGCGCGGAACCTTGTGAATCAAAAGGTCGATGCTGGCATGCTGGCGCAGGTCGCCATCCACGCGGGTCTCTAGCGTTTGGCCGTCGAGCTCGAATTCGGTCTCTATCCATGGCCCAAGCGGGCAGAACGTGTCGAAGCCCTTTGCTCTGGTCCACTGACCATCTTTATCTTGGATGTCGCGGGCAGTTACGTCGTTGGCAATGGTGTAGCCCCACACGTAGTCGAGTGCGTCGGCCTCGGAAACATCCTTGGCAAAAGCGCCGATAACCACGGCGAGTTCGCCCTCGAAGTCCACGCGCTCGCTAATTGCCGGGCGCACGATGGTTTCGCCGTGGCCGATGAGCGAGGTGCTTGGTTTCAAGAAAATCAGAGGCTCCGATGGCGCGTCGCCACCCATCTCGGCAGCGTGGTCGGCGTAGTTTTTGCCGATGCACACGATCTTGCTTGTTGGCAAGGTTGGCGGGAGCAATTGCACATCTTTTAGGGCGATGCGCTCCCCCGTGGTTTCGTAGTTTGAAAACAGCGGGTGGCCCTTGAAAACTGCAAGTTCAGGGCCATCAACCAATCCGAATCGCGCCTCGCCGGCGATCGAAAACTTTGCAATGCGCATTAGGCCAGCTGCAACATCCAGTTGTGGCGGTCGGCAACGCGACCGTATTGGATGCCGGTGAGCTCTTCACGAAGGCTGGCGGTTAGCGCACCAGGCTCGGCATCGGCGGCACCAATGGTTTCGAGGCGACTCTTGAACTGACCAACCGGAGTGATTACCGCCGCGGTTCCACAGGCGAAAACCTCAACGATGTCTCCGCCAGTGATGCCCGCGCGCATTTCGTCGAGCGTGAACTTGCGCTCTTCGAGGTTTAGGCCACGATCTTTGATGAGTTGAATCACAGACATTCTTGTGATTCCACGCAAAATCGTGCCATCGAGGCTTGGGGTCACCACGTGACCATCCTTGTAAACAAAGAACAGGTTCATGCCACCAAGCTCTTCAATGTAGGTGGCCGACTCTGCGTCGAGAAACATCACCTGCGAGCAGCCCTGATCGTAGCCCTCGTTTTGAGCCATGAGCGACGCTGCGTAGTTGCCACCAGTCTTGGCCTCACCGGTGCCGTGCTTTCCGGCACGAGCGGAGTCGAGAGCAATCCAGATAGAAACCGGCTTGAGACCACCGGTGAAGTAAGGACCAACCGGGCTGGCAATCACGCGGTATTCGGCGCGGTGTGCAGCGCGCACACCCAAGAAGTCTTCGGCCGCGATTTCGAACGGGCGAATGTAAAGCGTCTTTTCGTTGACCGGCTGAGGCACCCAGGCACCGTCAACTGCAATGAGCTGACGAAGCGACTCAACAAACAGTTCTTCAGGCAACTCTGGCAAAGCCATGCGCACCGCACTGCGCTGCAATCGTCGTGCGTTTTCGAGCGGGCGGAAGGTCCAAATCGAACCATCGTCGTGGCGGTAGGCCTTGATGCCCTCAAAGATTTCTTGGCCGTAGTGCAGCACTGCAGCGGCTGGGTCCATCATGATTGGGCCGTAAGGCTCAACCTTGGCGCTCACCCAACCGTGCCCTTTTTCCCACACGCAAACAACCTGGTGGTCGGTGCGGTGCTGACCAAAGACTGGGTTCTCAAGGATGGCTTCGCGCTGTGCATCGGGCATCGGCGACGCATTGCGAACAACTTCAAATTGAATGCTCATGTTGTGCTTTCCTTGTTAGAGTCGCGAGAAGATGCTGGCGGCAACTTGGTCGGTGGTGCGCTTTTCGTCGCCGCGGTTGATTAGGTCGTCGGCAACCGCGCGCTCGATGCGGGCTGCTGCCACGTGCTGCTTTAGGTGCTCAAGCATCAGTGCGGCCGACAAAATGGCCGCGGTTGGGTCAGCCAGATTTTTGCCCGCAATGTCTGGGGCCGAACCGTGAACCGGCTCAAACATGCTCGGAAACTCGCCATCCGGGTTGATGTTGCCCGAAGCGCCAAGGCCAATGCCGCCGCCTATGGCTGCAGCAAGATCGGTGATGATGTCGCCAAACAGGTTGTCGGTCACGATTACGTCGAAACGCTCTGGGTCGGTCACCATAAAAATAGTGGCTGCATCGATGTGCAGGTAGTCGGTCTTTACGGCCGGAAACTCCTGGGCAATGCGGTTGACGGTGTTCTGCCACAACCAGCCAGCGTGCACCAAAACGTTGTGCTTGTGTACCAGCGTGATCTTCTTGCGATCGCGATTGCTGGCAAGCTCAAACGCGTAGCGAACCAAGCGCTCAACACCAAAGGCGGTGTTCACTGAAACCTCGTTTGCCACCTCGTGAGGAGTGCCAACACGGATTGCACCGCCGTTGCCGACGTATGGGCCTTCGGTGCCTTCGCGAACTACAACAAAATCAACCTCACCCGGCTCGGCAAGCGGAGAAACAACACCTGGATACAACTTAGTTGGGCGCAGGTTTACGTAGTGGTCGAAAGCGAAACGAAGCTTCAACAAAAGCTGGCGCTCAAGCACACCAGATGGCACGCGTGGGTCGCCAATAGCACCGAGCAAAATGGCGTCGTGCTGCTTTAGGGCTTCGAGGTCGGCATCGGTGAGGGTTTCGCCGGTGGCAAGGTAGCGAGTTGCACCGAGGTTGTACTCGGTGGTTTTGAACTCAACGCCAGAGCCGGCGGTTACGCGGTTGATGGCCTCAAGGGCCACGGCGGTAACCTCAGGGCCGATACCATCGCCACCGATTACACCAAGGTCATAAACACGAGTCACGCTACTGCTCCAAGTCGAAAGAATTACTCCAACTTTACTCCTGCGCAGGCGGGCGCGAGGGGTAAAGCTTGCTAGGCCTGCACGGTGGCGTTGAGCACGAGAGTCACCGATGGCTTGAGGCCATCCTTGGTTTGCACCTGACCGTCGCGCAGCTCGAGCGACTGCACCTTGATTGGCAGTTCTGCACAGATTTGTGTCATCGAAGTTATAGATGGCAAAACCTCTGGATCTTGAGGGCCACCAAAGCCAACCCCGAGGTTTTCGCGCGCGTGCCAAACGCCCACCAGATTTGCCCCAGGCTTCAACTGCGACACCAAATTCTTCATCGATGCCTGCAGCAGCGCATTCGGAACCTGCAGATAGCCAACCAACCCGAGGTCGGCGGGTGCAACTGTCGAAACAAAATCGGCCCCAGATGCACACAGAGTGCTAACCAGATTGCCTACGCCGCGCTCCTTGGCGAATGCCGATGCCTTGGCCAGTCCGGTTGCGCTCACATCCACGTCTTCGACGCGCCAGCCACGCTCGGCCAGCCAAACAGTGTTGCGCCCTTCGCCACCAGCAAGGTCGATGGCAACTCCGGGCGCTAGGTCTGAGCAGAGCTCCACAACAAAGCGATTGGCGGTCTTGGTGTAGATGAATTCTTCGGTTTCGTATTTGAGATCCCAGTAAAGCGAAGCGCTGGTGCGCCCGGTAAGTTTGGCGAATACCTTGCGAATGAGCAGCCAGATTTTGCGCGGGGTTATTGGGGTCATGTGAGCAGTCTAAACTTTGTTTCAGAAGAAAGAAGGCCCCATGGTTCACGAAATCACCGTTTCAGACCTAGCTCTGGAGATTGACACCGATGCATACGTTCTAGACGTGCGCGAAGACAGCGAGTTTGAAGACGGCCACGTGCCAAGTGCTCACCACATGCCGCTCGGCACCGTGCCGGACCGCTATCTAGAACTGCCTCAGGGCGAAAAGATTTTTGTCATTTGCAAGTCGGGCCGTCGCAGCTTTAGCGCCGCCGAGTTCTTAGACAGCAAGGGCTACGACGTAGTGAATGTCGAAGGCGGAACCGACGGCTGGATTGCATCTGGTCGCGAAGTTTCATTCGCACCTAGCCTCTAAAGTTTTAAGCAAAAAGCCCCCAGAGCGATCTGGGGGCTTTTCTTATGCCTGTTTAGTGAACTGTTAGGTCGATTGCCTTCATGGTGTCGGCTTCGATTGCCTTGCGAACTCCTTCGAGCACGTCGGCCGGAACCGGCGAGTCAACGGTGATAACCGATAGCGCCTTGCCGCCCTTCTTCTGGCGGGCAATCTGCATTGCCGCGATGTTGATGCCAGCCTCAGCAAATGCCTGACCGTAAACAGCCACGATGCCAGGGCGGTCGCCGTAAACCATCAACACGAGGTGCTCGGCCATGGCCAGCTCAACCTCGTAGCCGTTGATGGCCACAATCTTCTGGTTCAACTTAGGGCCAATCACAGTGCCGGCAACAGAGGTTACGGTGCCATCCGAGTGGATTGCCTTGATGGCAGTGACGTTGCGGTACTCGTCACTAACGCTGTTGACTGCAAGCTTTACCTCGATGCCGCGCTGCTCTGCAAGAAGCGGTGCGTTGACGTAAGAAACCTGATCGGTAACGGCGTTCTCAAAGAAACCCTTGAGGCCGGCAAGCTTTAGCACCGAAACATCGTGGGCTGCAATCTCGCCTCGCACCTCAACTTCAATCGAGGTGACGTTGCCTCCAGAAAGACCAAACAGAATCTGACCCATGTTCTCCATGAGCGCGATACCTGGCTTCACTGAAGCATCGATGTTGCCACCGGCTACGTTTACGGCATCTGGCACGAGGTCGCCGGCGAGGGCCAGGCGAACCGACTTAGCAACCGAGATGCCCGCCTTCTCCTGAGCTTCATCGGTAGAAGCACCAAGGTGCGGGGTAACCACGATGTTGTCGAGGGTTAGTAGCGGTGAGCCCTTTGGTGGCTCGTTTACAAACACGTCGAGACCAGCACCAGAGATGCGGTTCGTCGACAGAGCCTCGAACAGTGCGTCCTCATCGATGATGCCGCCGCGCGAGGCGTTGACGATTCGCAAGTTTGGCTTTGCGATAGAAAATTCCTTGGTGCCGATGAGACCGGTGGTCTCTGGGGTCTTAGGAATGTGGATGGTAATAAAGTCGGCACGCTTCATGGCGTCCTCAAGCGAAACAAGTTCGACACCCATCTGCTCGGCACGAGCCGGAGTTACGTAAGGGTCGTAACCAATCAGAGTCGCGCCAAAGCCGGCCAGGCGCTGTGCCACCAAGCTTCCGATACGACCGAGACCGATGATCGCGATGGTCTTTTCGTAAAGTTCAACACCGGTGAACTTCGAGCGCTTCCACTCCCCTGCCTTTAGCGACGCGTTAGCATCTGGGATGAATCGCGCGGTCGAGAAAATCAGACCGATGGCAAGTTCAGCTGCCGAAATCACGTTTGAGGTTGGTGCGTTCACAACCATCACACCGGCCTTGGTCGCTGCCTTGATGTCAACGTTGTCTAGACCGACACCGGCACGTGCAATCACCTTTAGCTTTGGTGCCGCCGCAATGGCCTCGGCGTCTACCTGGGTTGCCGAGCGCACCAAGATGGCGTCCGCCGTGGCAAGTGCCTGCAGCAGAGCTGGGCGGTCGGTGCCGTCGACATTCACAACGTCAAAGTCTGGGCCTAGCGCCTCAACGGTGGCTGGCGATAGTTCTTCGGCGATCAGAACGATTGGTTTAGACAATGGATTTCCTTTGTTTTATTGGGTTCTCTTGGCCACAACCCCGGAGCCTATCTAAATCGTATGGCCGAACGAACACTGCGAATTACATTGTTATTTCATTAGTCGTAAGTTATGTTTCATTATGTGAAAGAACCAAAACCTGCGCTCTCTCCCCTGCTGCGCAGCGACACTCAGGGGCTCATCCTTGCGCAGCTATACATGAACCCAGAAGACGGTTTCAGCATCAGCGACCTCGCGCGGTTTGCCAAGACATCTGTGCCAACCGCTATGCGAGAGGTTGATCGCCTTCTTGACGCACGTATGGTTACCTCGAGAACCTTTGGTCGCGCCCATCTGATTCAGGTGAACACCAAGCACCAACTCCACGATGCCGTGCGGCAGATCGTTGCGTACTCCTACGGCCCCGCTGCCATCTTGCCCGCCGCGCTCTATGGAATCGACGGCCTCGAACACGCCTACCTATTTGGCCCATGGGCTGCTCGTCTCAAGCGCGAAATCGGCCCAGACCCACACGAGGTAGACCTGCTTCTGGTTGGCTACGTCAACCGCATCGAGGCCTCTCGCGCTGCAGCGCGAGTTGAGGGATACCTCGGCCGTGCCGTAAACGTGCAGTTTGTGTCAACATCCGAGTGGAACAAAGTAGAAAACGATTTCGTTGTTCAGGTGAAGGCCAAACCGCTTGTAGAAATCGAACTGGATTAGAACGGCAACAATGAACGAAACAGTTTTTTACGCGGCAACCAGCGCCGACGGATTCTTGGCCGGGCCAAACGGCGACATGTCATGGGCCGAAAAGTATCTAGCCACTGGCGAAGACTATGGTTTTGCCGAGTTGATGAGCCGCTCAACCGCGGTGATCATGGGTCGAGCAACCTTCGAGTTTGAAGTTGAGGCAGGAGTCAGTGGCGAGCGCCTGCTGCCAACCTACGTGCTAACCCACATTCCCGAGCTCTACCAAAACGCCAATCAAGAGAACCTGCACTTTGTGGGCGGCGAAATCGGCGAGGTTATGGCCCTCATCCGAGCGCACCACCCAGGTCAGATTTTTGTAATGGGCGGGGCCAACGTAGTTTCGCAACTTATCGAAGCCGGCCAACTCGACGTGCTTCGCATCTTTACCGCGCCAGATGTTTTGGGCGATGGCACCGCGCTTTTCAACACGGATGCCTGGCGGGCCGGCTTTGCCGTGGAATCTACCCGCGCGTTTAGAAGCGGTCTAATCGAAACTACTTACCGTCGAGTCGATTAGCCCTTGCCGCCCAAAAGACCGTAGGCGCCTGTAATCTCGGCTTGCAAGTTCTTGAAGTAAGTTTTGACCTTGCCCTTTGAAAAGTTATCTCAGCAGGCCAGGTTGACGTCGTTGTAAATACACCGAGCGGCTCCGGACTCG
>JBBAMO010000014.1:0-10508 GCA_040402495.1 Rhodoluna sp. | reverse complement strand
TGCCGAACTCGAGCAGCTGATGACCGAAGGGCGCCACGACATTGCTCGTCGCATTCAAGAGGCACGCGAAGAGGGCGACCTAAAGGAAAACGGTGGCTACCACGCTGCCAAAGACGAGCAGGGTCGCATCGAAGCCCGCATCAACCGTCTCGAAGAGATTTTGGCCAACTCGGTTGTTGGCGACGCCCCGGCAACTCACGGAGTTGTTGAGCAGGGCACCGTTATCACCGTGCTTCTAAACGGCAACGAAAACACCTTCTTGCTTGGCTCAGCCGAGATTGCTGAAGGCAGCGACGTTACGGTTTACAGCCCAGACAGCCCAATCGGTCAGGCAACGCTTGGTCACAAAATTGGCGACGAGCTTTCTTTCTTTGCGCCTAACGGCCGCGAGATTCAGGTAAAGATCCTGAAGGTAGAACACTTCAACGGTTAGTTTTTAGCTACCTTGGCCTTTAGCCCTGCATCGTTGAGGGCTTTCAAAACCCTCGCCGAGTGCTCGGCTCCTGTGGTCTCAACACTCACGCGCAACTCAACTTCGCTGATGTCGAAGTCGTCGCCGTGGCGGGTGTGCAGAACTTCAACTACGTTTCCTTGGGCAGAGGCGATCGCCTGAGCGGTCTTTACCAGCTGACCAGGACGGTCTGGAAGCATTACCTGAATGGTCACGTAGCGGTCGGAGGCCACCAAACCGTGGCCAATCACCTTCTGCATCAAAAGCGGGTCGATGTTTCCGCCAGAGAGCACGGCAACGGTTACGCCCTTCGGCTTGAACGCGCCAGTCATTAGTGCTGCCACCGGAACGGCACCTGCTGGTTCTACCACCATCTTCGAACGCTCCATGAGGGCAACAATGGCCTTTGCGATGTCGTCGTCGGAAACAGTCACAACCTTGTCGATGTGCTTCTTGATGAGGTGAAAAGGAATCTGCCCAGGTTTGCTAACCGCGATGCCGTCGGCAATGGTCGGCTTGGTTTCGATCTGCTTCAAGATTCCAAACTTCAGCGAAGCAACGTATGCGGCGGTGTTTTCTGACTGCACACCGATGATCTTTATCTTGCGACCCTGAGAAGCCGCCTTGAGTTTGGCAGCCACTGCAACGCCAGCTGCTAGTCCCCCGCCGCCGATAGCCACAAGGATGTTGTCGACACCCTCAAGTTGATCCATGATTTCGAGCCCGACGGTGCCCTGTCCGAGCACGACATCCATGTTGTCGTATGGCGGGATGAAAACTGCGCCCTTCTTCTTGGCGTATTCCTGGGCTGCTTTGAGAGCCTCGGCAAAGACGTTGCCTTCTAGAACAACGTTGGCACCGTAGCCCTGAGTGGCTAGGTACTTTGGCAGCGATGCACCAATGGGCATAAAGATTGTGGCATTGATGCCTAGGCGCTTAGCGGCGAGGGCCACACCTTGCGCGTGATTTCCGGCCGACGCCGCAACCACGCCCTTCTTGCGCTCGGCAGCGGTTAGCTTGCTCATGCGGTGATACGCACCGCGAAGTTTGTAAGCACCAGTGCGCTGAAGGTTTTCGGCTTTTAGCCAAACATCTGCGCCGGTGAGTTTGCTTAGAAAATTGCTGTGCAAAATTGGCGTGACGGTTGCAACTTCGCTCACAATTTCGTGAGCGCGCTCGAACTCGGCAAGAGTGGGGGTAACCACAGTAAATGAGTTAGGCATTGTTGCTCCTTTTACATACGCTGGTATGAGTTTAGTTTGACTAGGAGCGAGATGACCGCAGAGATGAGTGCCTCAGAGGCGCGTGTGCTGTCGCTTCGCCAACTGGGAGTTGACTCTCACCGCGACAAATCGGTGCTCGATGTAGTGGATCGGCTTGGGCTTCTGCAGGTTGACTCGGTGAATGTTTTCGAGCGCGCGCACTACATGCCGCTTTTCTCTCGGCTTGGAACTTTCAAAAAATCGGAACTCGAAGACCTCATGGGTGGGTTCCACCCCACGCTGATCGAATACTGGGCGCACGAGGCATCCATTGTGCGTCTCGAGAATTGGCCGCTGTACCGATGGCGCATGGATGCGTATCGCGAAAAGTACGCCACCAAATGGGGCATGACCGAAGGAAACTCCAAGCTGGTTTCTCAAATTCGGTCACAACTGCAGGCAAATGGGCCGATGTCTTCGGGTCAGTTCGAAACCGAGGCCGGGGCACGCAAAGGCACCTGGTGGGGCTGGAGCGACCTCAAGCGAGCTCTCGAATACATGTTCTTGGTTGGCGACCTAGTTTCGGGTGGTCGCGACGCATTCAAGCGCATGTACGCGCTTCCGGAGCAAGTGCTGCCAGCTAGCATCTTGGATCACCGCCCGGGCGACAACGACTCCAGAAAGCAACTTCTGATGCAGGCTGCCAATGCCTACGGCGTGGCAACTCTGCAAGACCTAGCCGACTGGCACCGCATGAAGCCA
The DNA here is from genome assembly GCA_040402495.1 of Rhodoluna sp. Classification (GTDB taxonomy): domain Bacteria; phylum Actinomycetota; class Actinomycetes; order Actinomycetales; family Microbacteriaceae; genus Rhodoluna. The sequence goes on along the minus strand of JBBAMO010000014.1, from coordinate 8,093 downwards.
TCCGTGATCAAAGACTTGATAACCGAGCTGGTCGATGCTGGCGATTTGCAAACGGTGAAGGTAGAGGGTTGGGCAGATGCGGCATACATTGCCAAAGGTCAGAATCTCGAAGGTCTTGGCCCCAAAGCTCCGGGGGCACGAACCACGGTGCTGAGCCCCTTCGATCCGGTTTGTTGGCGACGCGATCGCATTGAGCGAATGTTTGGCTTCGACTACCGCATCGAGATTTACACACCCGAGCCCAAGCGAAAGTTTGGCTACTACACGCTGCCGATTCTGCACAATCGCGATTTGGTTGGCCGCATCGACCTCAAGAGCGATCGTCAGGCAAGCAGCTTGTTGGCGCAGGCATCGTGGCACGAAGACCGCCTCAAGACCGCCGAAAGCACGAGGATGGCAAAGGCTCTGGCCAAGCACCTAAAGGAGGTTCAGTCGTGGCAGGGTCTCAGCGATTTGGTCGTAAAGCCAAAGGGCAATCTGGCGTTAGAACTTTCCGCCCATATTTAGCAGGCGCTCAACGCGCTTTGGAATCGGCGGGTGAGTCGAGAACAAACGCTCAACCATTCCAGGTTTCATCGGGTCTGAAATGTACATGTGGGCCATCGAAGAAGACGCACGACGCATCGGCTTGCCATACTGCCCAAGCTTCTGGAGCGCTCGAGCCAAACCTTCTGGGTAACGAGTGCTCTCGGCGCCAGAGGCATCGGCTAGGTACTCACGCTGACGCGATACGGCAGCGCTAACCAGTGGGCCGATCAAAAACGCAACGATGCTTCCAACGATACCAATCGCCAGCAAGATTAGGCCAAGCTGGTTGTCGTTTTCGCTGCGGTTGCGCGAGCCGTGGTTGCTCCAGAAGGCCATTCGTAACGCAAAGTCGGCAAGCACAGCGACTGCGCTCACAAGACCAAAGACGATGGTGGTAACGCGAATGTCGTAGTTCTTTACGTGTCCCATCTCGTGAGCCATAACGCCCTCAAGTTCCTGGTCGTCCATGATTGCAAGGCAACCGCTCGTTGCCGCAACAACTGCGTGCTTAGGGTCGCGGCCGGTGGCAAAGGCGTTGGGAGCTTCATCTGGGATGATGTACACCTTTGGCATCGGCATACCCTCACGGATGGCCAGGTTCTCAACAACGCGCCAGAGCCTAGGGTTATCGCTCTTCTGAATCTCGATCGCACCCGACATGGCAACTGCCAACGATGCCGCGGCGTAGTACTGAATCAGTGCATAAATCGCCACGAATCCGATGATCATGAGGGCGCTGGAACCCTGGCCACTGTAGTAGCCCCAAGCCCAAGCAAGCCCACCGATGAGCGCAACAAACAGCCCAACGATGATTACGGTGTTGCGTTTATTAGCTGCAATAGCCGAGTACATGGCGTTCCTAAGAGATATACCTAGGCGGTTAGCCTAAGAATTTGTTCGGACTAGAACTTTACCTGCGGTGCATCAGCAATCGCGGCGGCGTCGGCCACCTCGAAGTACTCGCGCTGCTTGAAGCCGAGACCAGCAAAGATAACCTGAGGAAACTGCTTGATCTTGATGTTTAGTTCGCGTGCGCCAGCGTTGTAAAAACGACGGGCAGACATGATCTTGTCTTCGGTGTCTGAAAGTTCACTCTGAAGGGCCAAGAAGTTCTGGTTAGCCTGAAGCTGTGGGTAAGCCTCAGCTACTGCAAAGAGGCTCTTCATGGCACCGGCAAAGCCTGCGTCGGCCTTGGCAGCAGCCTTAGGGCTCTTCATTGCCTCAGGTGAGATCGAGGCAGCACGAGCAAGTGTGACACCCTCGAAAACTTCTTTTTCGTGCTTTGCGTATCCCTTGACGGTTTCGATGATGTTAGGAATCAAGTCGGCACGGCGCTTGAGCTGAATGGTGATGTCGCTCCAAGCCTCTTCAACACGCTCGTTTAGGGCAACGAGGCCGTTGTAGGTAGACCAAAGCCAGATCGCGATTAGGGCAACGATTCCGATGCCAATCCAAAGTGTGTAGTCCATGATGCTCCTTTATTTAGTAACGATTGTGTCGTCTGTTTAATGCTAGCGGCGCAATACAGCGACAGGCTTTGCTCTCAGTAACCTCACAGTTTGCATGCAGGAGTGCCGCCGGGAAGTTTGTGGCGAAACTTGGCAACCAGCCAATAACCGGGGCGAGCAATCCAGCACAGCGGCGGAGCCATCAGTGCGGCTCCAACGAGTTTTAACAACCAGTTCTTTTGTCTGGCCAGTATTTGGGCGAATGCTTCGTGCCCCGAATATGCAGTGCCATCTTCAACAAAATAGACCTTCGCAGCCACCTGATCTGCGGTCAACCCATAAGCGCTTACGTCGATGAACTGCCAAGGATGGATGTCGATTGGCACGGATGACTTGGCTTTTATGAAGTTAGAAGCACTGGTGCAAAAACCGCAATCCCCATCGAAGATCAGCACTGCTCGGTCGTTCTTCATGCTTCTAGATTACGCCTGTTATTGGTGCCCCTTGTGGGACTCGAACCCACACTGTGACGATTTTAAGTCGTCTGCCTCTGCCATTGGGCTAAAGGGGCGAAAAGCGAAAGGGCCCAGATTCCTCCGGGCCCTTCCAAGTTAAGCGACTACTTCTTTGGCTTGGAAGCCCAGGTTTCAAACGCTAATCGAGGGTGCAGGTTTGCACCGGTAGAAACGATGTCGCGGCGAAGTAGGAAGTTCCAGATCCATCCAGCAAAAACGCGAATCTTGCGCTCGAAGGTAGGAATGGCTAGACCGTGGTAACCGCGGTGCATGAACCAGGCAATCAGTCCCTTGATGCCGAGCTTCTTGTACTGGAAAACACCAACACCAATACCAAGACCTGCTACTGCACCTAGCGGCTTGTGGAAGTAGTCCTTTACTCCCTCGCCACGGATGCTTGCAACGATGTTCTTGGCCATCAACTTGCCCTGACGCACAGCGTGCTGAGCATTTGGAACACAGAAGCCACCAACACCAAAACCGCTTAGGTCTGGCACAGCAGAAACGTCGCCGGCAGTCCAAGCACACTCAACGATGTTGCCCGCGGCATCGATGACTCGAAGCGATGGGTGAGCCATCAAACGGCCACGCTCTTCGATTGGGAGGTCGGTGTTGCGAACGTATGGGTGAGCCATAACACCTGCGGTCCAAACGATTACGTCGGACTCGAAAGATTCACCGGTTGAAAGTTCGACCTTGCCACCAACAGCTGACTGCAGCTGGGTGTTTAGGTGAATCTTGGCTCCACGACGGTCTAGGTTGGCGATTACCCACTCAGATGTTTCTTGCGAAACCTCAGGCATGATGCGACCCATTGCCTCGATGAGGTGGAATTTCACATCATCGAAGGTCAAAGTTGGGTAGTAGCGAAGCAAGTAAGAAGCCAACGAGCGCATTTCGGCGAACGCCTCGATGCCGGCGAAGCCGCCTCCGACAACTACGAAGGTTAGTAGGCGGTCGCGAGCGCTTTGCTCGGCGTAGGTGGCAATCGCGGTTTCGGTGGCCTCGCCAATGCCGCGCTTTGGCACATTGATGATGCGTCGCGTTGCAAAGTCGTCGCGCGGGTTTGCGATCGACACCAGGTAGCCGAAGGCATCCTTGATTTCTTGGCGCTCGTAGAACTTGGTGCCGCCGACCACGCGGTAAGGAACACCGGCGCGAATGAAGATTTCTTCGAGAGCACGGGTCTGAGCGTTGGTTCGATAGAACACCGCAACGTCGCTGTAGTTTTGGCCATCGCGGTGGGCTTGATTGATTTCGTCGGCGATGAACTGCGCTTCGTCGTGAGCCGAGTAGCCGGTGTAGCCAACCAGTTTGTCGCCCGAACCTTTGTCGGTGAAGAGGTTTTTGTTTGGTCGGTCGAAGTTGTTCGAAATAACGGCGTTGGCAGCATCGAGAATGTGCTGGGTCGAGCGGTAGTTCTGCTCTAGCAGGATGCTCTTGGCCCCGCGAAAGTCTTTTTCAAACTCCACAATGTTGCGAATGTCGGCGCCACGGAAGGCATAAATCGACTGGTCGCTGTCGCCAACCACTGTCAACGATGCCGGGCCCATCAGCTCGCCGGTGCGGCGATCCACTTCGGCAAACTCTGCCGGAATCGGAAAGGTCAGTTCGCGAATCAGCGCATACTGTGCATGGTTGGTGTCTTGGTATTCGTCAACCAGGATGTGCCTAAACTTGCGCTGATACTGCGCGCGCACTTCAGGAAAGTTGCGAAACAGGTAGACGGTTTCGCCAATCAAATCGTCGAAGTCGAATGCGTTGTTCTTTTTGAGTTCGCGTTGGTAACGGCTAAAAATCTCGGCAATCATTCGGTGCGCAGGGTCGGCCATGTCGCCGCCGCGTGCAAAATCTTCGTGATCTTGTAGTTCGTTTTTGGCGTTCGAAATCACCGACGACACCAGCGACGGGGTCAACTTGTGAATGTCGGCACCCATGTCTTTGATAAGGCGCTTGATTAGCGCTCGGCTGTCGCCAGAATCGTAGATGGTGAAGTTTGGGTCGTGCCCTAGCCGCTCGGCTTCGCGGCGAAGAATCATCACGCAGGCAGAGTGGAAGGTCTTGAGCCACATTCCGTTGGCTTCTTCGCCCAGCCACGCACGCACACGCTCGCGCATTTCGCCGGCAGCCTTATTGGTGAATGTGATCGACAAAATCTGGCTCGGCCAGGCCTCTTTGGTGGCCAGCAAGTGTGCAATTCGGTGGGTCAAAACCTTGGTTTTACCCGAGCCAGCACCGGCAACAATCAGCAGCGCAGGGCCTCGATACACCACGGCAGCCTTTTGCTGCGGGTTGAGCCCAACCAGCAAGTCATCAGGGCTTGCTTGGGGTCTTGAGAAGAGATCGAGCTGGGTCATAACTACCCAAGTTTAGGCGTGACCGCCGACATAGTTGAGCAGCAGGTCGGGGTGGTCCGCAAAGATGCCGTCAGCGCCCGTGTTGATGAAGTGCTGAAAGTATTCTTCGACCGAATACAAAGCCTCTTCAACGCGCGCCGTCCAGGTGTAAACGGTAAAGCCGAGCGCGTGGGCTCGCTCTACCAAACCGGTCGGTGAGCCAAAGTCCACCTGCGAAAACGCCGGCTTGGCACCGAGGCAAAGCTCCACGTCAAAGCTCACACCGTGAACCTTGCCAACCAACCCCTGCAAAAACTCGTCGCTCACGTAGCGCGACTTTTGCGGAAGGTGATCGCGATCCACCAAAAACACGTACTCGCCAATGTCGCCCAGCAGCGCTCGAGCGCGAGTCAAAACATCCAGGTTGAAAGACTCAAAGATCAACTTGATGCCACGCTGTTGCCAACCACTCGCATCGAGCGAAGCCTTCAACAATTCGAGAACTGGGATGCCGAGCGACTCAAAGTAGGCACCGTGCTTGAGTTCGAGAATCACTGCGCGGTTGCCCAGCATCGGTGAGGTCAAAAGCTCGTCAAGGGTTGGAATCGCGAACTGCCCATCGAAGGCCGCCGAGCCAGGGCGCCAATCGGGCAGGCGCTCGATGGCCCGCAGAGTTTTGATTTCGGCCAGTGTGAAGTCTTCGGTAAACCAGTCCATCACCGAAAGACCATCGAGATAGCCGGCACGTTTGCGGTCGGCAAACTCGGGATGCTGAGCAACATCCGTGGTGCCCGACAGCGCGTTCTCGTGCCGCAGAATCAGCTGGTGGTCGCGAGTTGGCACGATGTCGCACTCGATTGCATAAACACCCTGCTCGTAGGCCAACTGAAAAGCCTCGAGCGTATTCTCTGGGCGGTAGGCACTGGCGCCGCGGTGGCCAAAAACTTTAGGATTCACGCTCATCACAATACGCAGGCCAACTTAACGGCAGGTTACTCCCACTCGATAGTGCCTGGCGGCTTTGAGGTTACGTCGAGCACCACGCGGTTGACTCCCTCAACCTCGTTGGTGATGCGGTTCGAAATCTTGGCCAGCAGGTCGTAGGGCAGGCGGCTCCAGTCGGCGGTCATTGCGTCTTCAGATGAAACCGGACGCAACACAATCGGGTGGCCGTAGGTGCGGCCATCGCCCTGAACGCCAACCGACCGCACATCGGCCAGCAACACAACTGGGCACTGCCAAATCTCGCCGTCTAGACCCGCTGCCGAAAGCTCGTGACGCACGATGGCATCTGCCTTGCGAAGTAGGTCGAGGCGTTCCTTGTTGACCTCACCAACGATGCGAATGCCAAGGCCAGGCCCTGGGAACGGCTGGCGCTGAACAATCTCGTGTGGCAAGCCAAGCTCGGCACCGATGGCGCGAACTTCATCCTTGAAGAGCGCACGAAGCGGCTCGACAAGTTCAAACTGAAGGTCGTCTGGAAGTCCTCCAACGTTGTGGTGGCTCTTGATGCCAGCGGTTGCTCCGCCGCCCGACTCAACTACGTCTGGGTAGAGCGTGCCCTGAACCAAGAACTTTATCGGGCGGTTGTCGGCCTTCGACTCTTCGATTAGGGCCAGCTGCGCTTCTTCGAAGGTGCGGATGAATTCGCGGCCAATAATCTTGCGCTTGGTTTCTGGGTCGCTCACGCCGGCAAGAGCATCCAAGAATTTCTGCTCGGCATCTACAACAACCAAACGGATGCCGGTGGCTGCAACGTAATCGCGCTCCACCTGCTCGGCTTCGTCTTGGCGCAGCAATCCGTGGTTTACAAACACGCAAACCAGTTGGTCGCCAACGGCCTTGTGCACGAGGGCTGCAGCAACGGCTGAGTCGACTCCGCCAGAAAGACCACAGATCACGCGGTCGTTGCCAACCTGCGCGCGAATCTTTTCAACCTGCTCGGCAATAACGTTGCCCGAGTTCCAAGTTGCCGGAATACCCGCCGCGTTGTGCAAGAAGTTTTCGAGAACCTTCTGACCAAACTGCGAGTGCTTCACTTCTGGGTGCCACTGCACTCCATAAATCTTGCGCTCCGAGTTGGCGAATGCAGCCACTGGCGTGATGTCGGTCGATGCCAAAACTTCGAAACCTTCTGGCGCCTGCATAACCTGGTCGCCGTGGCTCATCCAGCAAATCTGTGCCGCTGGCTGGCCCTCAAGAATCTCGCCGCCGTCGCTCACGCGAAGTTCGGTGGCTCCGTATTCTTTGATGCCCGAGCGGTCAACGCGGCCACCAAGTAGGTTGGCGAGAGTCTGAAAGCCGTAGCAAATGCCAAGAATCGGCACACCGAGGCGCAGGATGTCTGGGTCAAGTTGAGGTGAGCCGTCTTCGTAAACCGATGACGGGCCGCCAGACAGAATGATGGCAGCCGGGTTCTTGGCGCGCACCTGCTCGGCGGTGATGTTGTGGTGAACAATCTCGCTGTAAACGTTGGCCTCGCGCACGCGGCGGGCAATCAGCTGCGCGTACTGCGCGCCAAAGTCGACTACTAGAACTGGCTGGTTAATTGCCCTCTCCCTTGGCTAGTGCACCGTAGTGACGCTCGGTGAAGAATGAAAGAAAAGGCACCACGCCGCCTGCAGCGATGATGAGAAAACGAGCAAATGACCAACGAGTCTCGGTCCAGATTCTGAATGCCGCATAAAGGTAAAGCACGTATAGCCAGCCGTGAACAATCAGAGAGATCATCGTCAAATCAAGCCCGGATGTCGGCAACCCAATCTTGAAACCCTCGGCATCTACGGCATAGTTCTCGAGACTCAAAAAGCCATTCGGCCCAAGCGCCCAAAGCTCGTGCAAAGTTGCCAAGCGAATCGAATACAAGATGGTGATTAGAAGCAAAAAAACGCCGGTCACGCGAGAAGCCACGGTAAATAGCCGCAGAGTCAGCGGGGATGCTTTCGCAGTGGTGTTTGGCATGCCTCTAGTTTAACCGTTCGCCTTGGTGGGTTTTTCGCTTGCCAGTTCAGCCAAGCGATTGCGCTCGTCTTGCACCAGGCGCCACCACAAGAACACTGCAAACCCAGCAAACAGCATCCACTCCAAAAAGTAGAACGCGCTAAGCAGGTTCAACTGGCTGCTGGTCTTTTGCGTACCGATCTTCACCGGCTCTAAAAGCGCGCTGTAACCAGAAGATTCCAAAATCACGAAGCCTGCGTAGGTAGAAACAGGCTTCCTGCGGACATCTTAGTTTTTCTTAGAGCGACATCGACTTGCCGGCAGAA
>JBBAMO010000013.1:0-10582 GCA_040402495.1 Rhodoluna sp. | reverse complement strand
GCGAGCGCCTTCTGGGCGAAGTGCGTCGAATACTGGCATTGCGCGCTCAACTAGCTCGGCTGGGCCACCAACCATTAGGCCGTAGCCGTTCTCGAGGCCCCACACACCACCAGAAACACCGCAGTCAAGGTAGCCGATGCCCTGTGGAGCAAGTTCTTCTGCGTGACGGATGTCGTCGCTGAAGCGTGAGTTGCCACCCTCAATGATTAGGTCGCCTGGCTCAAGGTACTTCTTCAGTTCGTTAATGACGCTGTCGGTTGGTTCTCCGTGAGGAACCATCACCCATACGGTACGTGGGGTTGGAAGAGCTTTTACTAGATCTTCGATCGAGTCGCAGTCTGCTACGGCTCGGTCGCGAGCATAACCAGTTACCTCTACGCCATTCTTACGAAGGCGGCTACGCATGTTGCCGCCCATCTTGCCAAGCCCGATTAGTCCAATGTGCATTTCTTACCTTTACTTTTCTAGTTGTTATCTGTTGAGGAGGTTTGGCTGAAGCAAGTACCTAAAGCTGTCGCTGTCGGTCTTTTCCTTCGAACCATGGCTCGAGATCAACACTGGTCCCGGCTTGTTGGGGTCATTACTAGGGGTAAACGAAAGTTTTACAAACTCGCTGTGTATTCCAGAGAGTCCTTCGATCAAGAACTGTGGCTTCAAAGAAACCACGATGTCCTTGCCAGTTAGCTCGACATCTACCTCTTCGGTGGCCTGAGCGGTTTCGTTGCCGCTGGCATCTAGAGTTACAGAGCCCTCCTTGAAGTCAAACTTGATTGGCGATTCACGCTCAAGCACCAAACCAACTCGCTTTGCGGAGTTGATTAAGTCTTGGGTGTTCAAAATGGCGAAGTCTTCTACGCTCTCTGGGAACAGTGACTTGACCGGAGGGAAGGTGCCCTTTAGAAGGTTGCAGGTTACCGAGCGGTTATTGGCCGAAAAGCCGATGATCTCTTTATCGCCAGCGCCGATGCCAATCTGGATTTCGCCCTGCTGGCTGAAGTTCTTGGCTACCTCGCTAAGGATTCGAGAAGGAACAAGCGAGCTGGTGCCGATTGCCGAAGCATTTGGCTTCCAGGTAACGTCGCGCATTGCCACTCGGTAGCGGTCGGTAGCCAAAAGGGTTAGTGCCTTGTCGCCGGCTTCAACCAAAACACCGTTGAGCTGTGGGGTTACGTCTTCTTTAGAAACCGCTGGAAGCACCTGTGAAACAGCGTGCTGGAAGTCTTCTCCAGAAACGGTGCCTGCAGCTTCTGGCATCTCTGGAAGTGGTGGGTAGGTTTCAATCGGCATCGTCGAAAGGTTGAACTTGGCGGCACCGCAACGAACCTCAACCTTGTTGCCATCGAGAGTTACCTCGACAGGTGCGTTTGGAAGCTTGCTGGCGATCTCGTTTAGCAGTCGACCAGATACAAGCACTCGACCACTGCCCTCAACCTTGGCCACGATTTCTACCTGGGCAGAAACTTCGTAGTCGAAAACTGAAAGTCGAAGAGCGTTGGCATCTGCCTCGATGAGGATGCCGGTGAGGATGAGCATCGGTGCGCGCTGCGGAAGCAAACGGCTTACAAATGAGACTGCCTCGCTGAGGGCATCTTTGTTTACTTGAAACTTCACGTGGGAACCTGTTTCTAGAACGGGGGTTATAGACGTCAAGTCTGCCACAAATCTAAGTTGAGGGTGGGACTTGGGTAGTCGGGTAGATCGTTATGGTTTAGTTCTAAATCTTTAATTTAAATAATTACATTATTAACCGCTGTGTAAATTGTGGACAACTGGCAACTACCCAGTAAATCTCTGGAAACTACAACGGTGAAAGATGTTTACACATCTGTGGACAAACTTGTGGATAACTCGATTGGTTGTGAGTGGATATTCAGGTTTTCAAATTAGTAGCCCAGTAATTCACTGAATTAGGGCACTTATCAACAGTTATCCACAGATAAATCAACAGAAAAAGTTTTTAGCGACTGGCGTTCTTGATTCGGGTCAAGATCTCGGTTACTTCGTTGTAGAACGAGCGACGCTCTTTCATCCACTCGGCAACCTTTCGGCAGGCGTACATAACTGTTGTGTGGTCGCGGCCGCCGAATAGCTGGCCGATCTTAGGTAGAGAAAGGTTGGTCTGCTCGCGGCAAAGGTACATTGCTATCTGGCGAGCTCTAGCAATACCGGCAGTTCGAGACTGACCATAGATCTCGTCTGGGGTGATCTTGTAGTAGCTGGCAATCGTATTGATGATGTCTACCGGCGCAACCACCTGGTCATCCGTAATTGGAGCAACATCCTTCAGAACGGTTTGAACCAGTGCTAGATCTACCGGCTTGCGGCTCAGGTTTGCATAAGCGGTAACCCGGATGAGTGTGCCCTCAAGCTCGCGAACGTTCGACTGAACGCGCTCTGCCATGTATTCAAGGATGTCGTCGCCGATCTTGATCTTGTCGATCTCAGCCTTCTTGCGAAGGATGGCTATTCGGGTTTCAAGCTCAGGAGCCTGGATGTCTACACGCAGACCCCACTCGAACCTAGAAAGCATGCGCTCTTCAAACCCGCGCAGATCTTTAGGTGGAACATCGCATGTGATTACAACCTGCTTGTTTGCATCATGCAGGGCGTTGAAGGTGTGGAAGAAGGCCTCTTGGGTCTGGTCTTTTCCTGCCAAGAATTGGATGTCGTCGATTAGGAGGATGTCTATGTCGCGGTATTCGGTTAGGAATCGCTCGGATCGGTTGTTCTGAATCGCGTTGATGAAGTCGTTGGTGAACTCTTCGCTAGAAACGTAGCGAACTTTGAACCTAGGAAACAGTGAAAGCGCGTAGTGGCCGATTGCGTGCAGCAAGTGAGTCTTGCCCAAGCCAGAGTTGCCGTAAATGAAAAGCGGGTTGTAGGCCTTGGCCGGCGACTCCGATACAGCAAATGCCGCAGCACGAGCAAAGATGTTGGTGGAACCCATCACGAAGTTTTCGAAGGTGTATCTAGGGTTCAGGCGTGAATCCCAACCAGCATTTCCACGTGAAACTACGATGTCCGCGGCAGCATCGTTGTAGCTTTGCGTTGGCTCGAACTCTTGGGCCGGCGGTGATGCGATCACGGGAGAATATGCCGGAGACATCGAGGAGTTAACGACAACCGCAAAAGTGTCCACTCCGTCGTTGTTGTCAAGCCCACTGATGGCCTCATTGATGAAGTCTCGCAAACGCTGCTCGAACATGTTGCGAGCTAGATCGTTTGGCACCTCTAGATAAAGAGTGCTCTCGATGATTCCCTTGACTTCGGCCAGGTTTACGAAACCCATCAACGATGGTTGAACGCGTTCGTCGCCTTCGAGTACGGCAACAGCGCGAGACCAAAGGTCTTGCTCGTTGATGTCGCCGGCCATCTCTTGATTCCTAGTCTTCGGAGGTTTTCCACAACCCTACTGCCCTGTGGACAGATTGTGGATAACTTATTTTCGTCCTGTTGATAACTCTATGGGTACTAGTGATTATCTGGGTATCCAGTTATTCAAGCCAAGTCTTCGCAAAATTGCAAATTGTGTCGGTGTGTCGCGAAACCGGTGAGGGTAAAAAGTTGTCCACAGCCCTCGATCCGGCGTTTCCGGCCGTGGTTATCGCAGACATGCATCAAGCTCACGACATCGATGACGACCAAACTGCTCCGCTTGGGAGAGTCACTTCAATGCTGCCTGGAAAATAGTTCTCTAAAAACTTGACCCATAAGGCTTAATTGGCGTAGTTTTAAGAGGTTGCTCTAGCTACGGGATAGGCTAGGCAGTTTTATCAAGTCGGCAATCCGACACCATCTGAAATCCCAAACAGAGTTTTGGAGTGATCACCAATGTCAAAGCGCACATTTCAGCCAAACAACCGTCGTCGTGCAAAGACCCACGGTTTCCGTTTGCGCATGAAGACCCGTGCCGGCCGCGCCATCTTGGCTGCACGTCGTCGCAAGGGTCGCGTCGAGCTTTCGGCCTAAACAGCCAAGTTGCTCGCTCGCGCGAACAGGCTTACCGAACCAGAGCAGTTTCGCTCGACCATGAAGAGTGGTAGTCGGTTCGCCACCAAGCACCTAGTCATCCACCTAAAGCGGGATGAGGCACAGCCTCATACCCGCTTTGGTTTTATCGTAGGCAAACCGGTTGCCGGGGCTGTTGGTAGAAACCTTGTGAAGCGCAGGCTTCGTGCATTGGCAAGAGAAGTCACTGCGAAGCATCCTGGCGGATTCGACATGGTGGTTCGCGCTCAGGTCGGGGCAGCCCAGCTTGATTGGAATAGACTTCGAGAAGAGTTTCTGGGTGCGGTTTCGACCGTGCTTGGCAAGGATGCAGAGTGATTCGGTTTCTCCAGGCAATCTGGTTGACGCCGAGGAATCTATTCATCTGCTTTATAAAGGGATGGCGCAAATACATTTCGCCGATTTATGGCGACGTGTGCAGGTACCACCCGACCTGTTCGGCCTACGGGCTCGAGCAGGTGCAGCAGCGAGGTTTTGTTTTGGGCAGTGTTTTTACTGCCTGGAGAATCTTGCGCTGCAATCCACTAAGTCGTGGAGGTTTGGATCCGGTAAAGCCGGGCTCAGGCTTCTTTATGGTGCGAGACAACGGTTTTGTTGTTCCGCGCCCAAGAGTTTCAAAGAGATAGTTAGGAATTCCAATGGATATTTTTAGTGCAATCCTTTACCCCTTCAAGTGGGTAATTGAGCTCCTACTTGTGTCGTTCCACTCGGTGTTCTCATTCATGGGCATGAACCCGGATGACGGCCTCACCTGGGTGCTAGCCATCGTTGGTTTGGTTTTGGTTGTGCGAGCCGCCTTGATTCCTCTATTCGTTCGACAGATCAAGAGCCAGCGCGGCATGGTGCTGCTGCAGCCTGAACTTCAGAAGCTACAGAAGAAGTACAAGGGCAAGAACGACCGCGATTCACGCGAGGCCTTTGGACGCGAGCAGATGGAGCTTTACAAGCGCACCGGCTCGAACCCGCTATCTTCCTGCCTGCCGCTGATCGCTCAGATGCCTATCTTCTTCTCGCTATTTGCAACCTTGAATGAGGCACAGCACAGCAAGGCTGGCGTAGGCCTTTTGAACCTAGACCTTGCAAACTCTTTCGCCCACGCATCCTTCTTCGGCGCTCCTCTGTCAGCTTCGTTCTTCGCTTCAACCGGACTCGAAGTAAAGATCTTGGCAGCAGTGATGATCGTGCTGATGACCGCATCGCAGTTCATCACCCAGAAGCAGATCATCTCGAAGAACCAGACTCCTGCCAACTTGCAGAACAGCCAGTACATGCAGACTCAGAAGATCATGCTTTGGATCTTCCCAATCATGTTTGCAATCTCGGGCGTATCGTTCCCGCTCGGCGTTATGTTCTACTGGTTGGTCTCGAACTTCTGGACCATGGGCCAGCAGTACTTCGTAATCAAGCGCATGCCAGTTCCTGGTTCTATTGCCCACGAGCAGCGCCAGGCAAAGCTAGCCGCCAAGGGCATCCTGCCTGACGGCTCGGTTGTTGTTGCGCCGGAAGAAGACATCAAGCCAGAACCAAAGGGTCAGCGCAACCAGCCGACTCGCAAAAAGCCAAAGAAGAAGTAGGTAGAAACATGACTGAAAAAGACACCCCAATCGAAGAAGTAGAACTCGAGTCAGGCGACGATGTTGCCGAGGGCGAGAACGAGGACTCAACCGAAGATGAGGCTAGCGAAGCTGGCGATTCATCTGAGTCGAAGCGTGGCGACCGTCGCGAGAACACCGTTGCTAACCTTGAAGAAGAAGGCGACATTGCAGCCGACTACCTCGAAGAACTGCTCGACATTTTTGATCTAGATGGCGACATCGACATCGACGTTCGACAGGGTCGCGCATACGTAGCCATCTCTTCGGAAGACCCAAAGAGCAACGTTTCTCTAATCGCGGAGCCAGACACTGTTGAGGCTCTCCAGGAGCTCACCCGCCTAGCCGTCCAGGTGAAGACCAACTCGTTCTCGAGACTGATCTTGGATGTCGGTGGCTCACGCCAGAAGCGCGTTGAGGACATCACCCGCATCGTGAACCGCATCATCGAGAAGGTCAAAGACCAGAACGAAGCCGTTCACATGAAGCCAATGTCAAGCTACGAGCGCAAGATCGTGCATGACTTGGTCTCGCAGGCCGGGCTGGTATCTGAGTCCGAAGGTGAAGGCAAAGACCGTCACATCGTGGTGAAGACCGCCTAGAGCATTCAAAGCCAAAGGGTCAGAGCTTCGGTTCTGGCCCTTTCGTTTTGCTTAGGAGTTTCACGTGAAACATTGGAAGATTGAAGTATGAGCCCAGAGATGAACGAGCCGGATTTCACCCCAGAGGTGGAACCAACGATTGCGGCAACCGTCTTTGGCCCTGGTATTGATCAGGCCCGCGCCTACGCACAGTTGCTGATTCGGGATGGCGACATGCTCGGGCTGCTTGGTCCTCGTGAGATGCCTAAGCTGTGGACCCGTCACATTCTCAACTCAGCCGTGGTTGCGGAGCTGGTGAACGCCGGCGAAACCGTGGCCGACGTAGGCTCGGGAGCCGGTTTACCCGGCATTCCGATGGCTATTGCGCAACCAGGAGCGCACTTCACTCTTATCGAGCCAATGGAACGCCGCAGCGATTGGCTCATCGAAACCGTTGAGACTTTAGGGCTTACCAATGTTTCGGTAAAGCGGGCTAGAGCAGAAGAAGTGGGCGACGTTTTCGATGTTGTTACAGCGCGCGCAGTATCGGCCCTACCTAAGCTGTTGCGTCTCTGCGTGCCCCTAACCCGCGACGGCGGACGCATCCTTGCCCTAAAAGGCTCAAAGGCGGCCGATGAAATCGCCGATTCGCGCAATCTAATGAAGAAACTGAAGATCGAAAACTTCGAAATCGTGCAAACTGGTGCACAGATTTTGGCCGAACCTACCACCGTGGTTCGCACTACGCTATCCTGAACCTTTGGAACGGAACCTATTTTGACCGCAATTAACCAGCTGGAGACCGCTGCCGAGCAAGAGGCAGTGGCCAAGCCAACAGTCTTTTCTGGGCATGGATACCCTGCTGACCGCGTCGAAACGTCGCAGGAAAGCACCGGCTGGCAGGCATCTGGGCCAAAAAGCACCGCACCAGGCGCACTTGGCACATTAGAGAAGGTTTCACGTGGAACATCAGAGTAGCCACAACGAGAGCCCAATCGCTCGCGAGATCAGCGAGAATTCCACAAGACTGGCCGCAATCGATGCCATGCGCCTTCCAAAACCTGCTAAAACCCGAGTTTTCACCATTTCCAACCAAAAGGGTGGCGTTGGTAAGACCACAACCGCGGTAAACATCGCAGCAGCCCTTGCGTCCAAGGGCCTTAGCGTTCTTGTGATCGACCTCGACCCACAGGGAAACGCCTCAACAGCGCTTGGAATCGAGCACCACGCGCAAATCACCAGCATCTACGAGGTTTTGATTGGCGACGTGCCACTCGAGAGCGTAATCAAGGTCTCCCCCGAAGCTCCTGGCCTCATGTGCGTGCCAGCAACAATCAACCTAACCGGCGCCGAACTAGAGCTCGTTTCGATGGTTGCCCGCGAACAACGCCTGCGCACCGCCATTCATGAGTATCTAGACACCACGATCACGCCACCCGACTACATCTTTATCGACTGCCCACCAAGTCTTGGACTGCTAACTATCAACGCTTGGGTTGCTGCAACAGAGGTTTTGGTGCCAATTCAGTGCGAGTACTACGCCCTGGAGGGCGTTGAGCAGCTGCAAAACTACATCGGCATGATCAAAAAGCAGCTGAATCGCGAATTGACCGTTTCTACCGTGCTTTTGACCATGTATGACAACCGCACACGTTTGGCCGGAGATGTAGCCGCCGAAGTGCGCAATTTCTTTCCTAATGAGGTGCTAAACGCCGTAATTCCGCGCTCCGTGCGCGTTTCGGAGGCCCCTTCCTATGGCAAGACCGTAATCTCTTACGACCGTCGCAATCCGGGAGCAATCGCTTACCTAGAGGCAGCGGCCGAAATCGCAATCAGAGGAGCACAAAATGGCAGATAGAAAAGGCGGCCTTGGTCGCGGTATCGGCGCCCTAATTCCAACCTCGGATGTTCCGAGCGAACGTCCCATCGATGTGTTCTTTGGCGGTTCAACCCAAGATGCTCCCGCGAGCGACCTTTTGGCGGTGCCAGGTGCACGCTTCGGTCACCTAGATCTCGATGCCATCGTTCCAAACCCAAGCCAGCCACGCTCGGTTTTCGAACCCGAAGCATTCGGCGAATTGGTTCACTCGATTCGTGAATTCGGAGTATTGCAGCCAATCGTGGTTCGCCCACTTGGCGACAAAGACGGCAAGCCTGCCTACGAGTTGATCATGGGTGAGCGTCGCCTGCGCGCATCCAAGGAGGCTGGGCTCAAGAAGATTCCTGCCGTCATTCGAGACACTCAAGACGAAAACATGCTTCGCGATGCGCTGCTTGAGAACCTTCACCGCAGCGACCTAAACCCGCTCGAAGAGGCAAGCGCCTACCAGCAACTGCTCGAAGATTTCGGCATCACCCAAGACCAGTTGGCCGAGAGAATCGGTCGCTCGCGCCCGAAGATCACCAACATGATTCGTCTGCTCAAATTGCCGGCTTCGGTGCAGCGCCGAGTTGCAGCTGGAGTGCTCAGCGCCGGTCACGCCCGTGCGATTTTGGCACTCGAAGATGAGGCCGCGATGTCGGCCATGGCAGAAAAGGCCATCAACGAAGGCCTCTCAGTTCGCAACATCGAAGAGCTAGTTGCCATCGCCAAACCGGAGCGCAAGGGCAAGCTCAAGGTTGGCGGACGCCAGGATTCTTTAAAGAGTTTGGCCGAGCAAATTGGGGATCGCCTCAGCACCAAGGTAAAGATTTCCCTCGGCACTGCCAAGGGTGTTATGGCAATTGAATTCGCCAGCATTGCAGATCTGAACCGCATTCTTGACGAGCTCGGCATCGAGCGCGACCAGCACTAAGCTCGCATTTGCGTGCGCGAAAGCGACACTAGAGACCAGTAAATAACAGGTATCTGCTTAGTTATGTAAAGTAAAGGAGAGTGACCGACAATGCTTTCGTTTCTAAGAATTGAACGCAACGCTGCTGCACTCCTGCTGGTTTTTGCGACACTGGGTTTGGTGCTCTCCAACACTTCGGCGGCCGATTTCATCGCGTCCATCTCACACGCTCCCATGCAAATCGATGCCCTCGGAATCCACCTCACCCTGTCTGAGTGGCTCGGTGAATTCTTTATGGGCGGGTTCTTCTTGCTCATCGGTCTCGAGTTAAAAAGAGAGCTCAACACCGGGGCGTTTCAAGATCGTCGTGCGCTAGCCATCCCGGCTTTCGCTGCTCTCTTTGGTGCGCTTGTTCCGGCCGCAATCTTTGTGGCTTTGGTTGGCTCTGGCACGGATGCCTCCGCCGGCTGGCCCATCCCCATGGCAACAGATGTGACTTTTGCGCTGGCAATTTTTACTGTCTTCGCCAAGGCGATGCCACCCTCGGCAAGAACCTTTTTGCTCTCGTTCGCGGTGATCGATGACATCATCGCCATCATCGTGATCGCGGTGTTTTTGGGCACCGGATTCAGTCTCGGATTCTTCGTTTCAGCCGGCCTTGCGGCTGCCGCTTTTTGGCTAGTTTCACGTGGAACTGGAAGCTGGACAAACTGGGTGGCCGGCGTGCTCGCGATCTTGGCTTGGTACTTCACTCTTCAAAGTGGAGTTCAACCGGCAGTAATCGGAGTCGTTCTAGGACTTCTAATTCCGATCGCAAAGGTCGAGCGACTCGAACATGCCATCCACCCGTGGGTATCGCTGTTGATTCTGCCAATCTTTGCGTTCTTCGCCGCAGGCGTTTCGCTCGCCGGTGGAATCGCACTGGCTTCGACCATGACCATCGCCCTATTGCTAAGACCGCTTGGGAAAATGATCGGCATCACCCTAGGTGTGATCACCGCCAAAAAACTAATCAAGAACGCTGGTTTCAAAGAGATGAAAATCGGCGACTTCGTACGTATTTCAACCCTCGGAGGCATCGGTTTCACGGTTGCATTGCTAATTACGGGCTCTGTGTTCGGCTCTGGCTCCGAATTGGCCAATCAGGCAACGATTGCAACGCTAATTGCCATGGTGGCATCGATGATTATTGGCGCCGTAGCGCTTGCTAGCAAAAAGGCTTAGCGGCTTCTGAGTGCTGCCTGGGCCAGTTGTAGGTAAACCGAGCCCAGCGACTGCCCAGCGGCTACAACTGCCTGGGGCAAAAGCGATGTTTCGGTCAAACCAGGCACAACGTTTGCCTCCAAGAACCAAGGCACACCCTTAGCGTCGACAATCATGTCGATTCGCGACAAGTGGCGCAACCCGAGAGCCTCATGCGCTTGAATCGCCAGCTTGGCAGCCTTCTCCGCTACCGCTTTGGTCAGTCTGGCTGGCACGAAGTACTGTGTTTCGCCCGCGGTGTATCGCTCTTGGTACCCAAAGTGTCCGGTTTGTGGCACAACTTCCACAGCTGGCAGCGCGATTGGTCCTGCGCCAAGGTCGATTATCGAAATCGCCAACTCGGTGCCCACCACCAAACGCTCGA
>JBBAMO010000012.1:0-10701 GCA_040402495.1 Rhodoluna sp. | reverse complement strand
GTCTGCCGGTCGCGTGCGTTCAGAACGCGGCAAGGACATTCGTCAAACCAAGGGGAATCAATGAAGGATCGATCGACTGTTTAGGCAGAGAAGTGTCGGAAGGGCCTGGTTCGCTGCTAGATGCGCAGCCAGACAGAGATACCGTCATAGCAACAATCAATGCTGCAATTCGAAGTCCGCCCATGTCTAAAACTTACCTGTTTCTAATGTCGATTTACGACAGCAACGCTCAGAAAAATCCAAGAGTTTGTTCGGTGTTTTAGTTGAACTCCGCGGCAACCAATTGGGCGATCTCGTAGGTGTTTAGAGCAGCACCCTTGCGAAGGTTGTCGCCAACCACGAAAAGATCAATGGTGTTGTCAAAATCAAGCGCCTGACGAATACGTCCAACAAAGGTTGGGTCTTGGCCGGCAACGTGGTTTGGAGTTGGGTAAACGCCGTTCGCGGGATCGTCCATCACACGGATGGTCGGCTGCGCGCCCAGCACTTCGCGAACCTCATCTGGGGTTAGGTTCTCGGCAAAAGTTGCGTGCACGGTTAGCGAGTGGCTCACCTGAACAGGAACGCGAACGCACGAAGCGGCAACCTTGAGGCCTGGAATGCCAAGAATCTTGCGCGACTCATCGCGAACCTTCATCTCTTCGCTGGTGTGGCCACCGGCCTTGAGTGAACCGGCAAACGGAATCACGTTGAGCGCGATTGGCACTGGCCATGGTGAGTCGCTCAAAGACATGCCCGCGGCCTCGAGTGCTGCGGCAACATCGTCGCTGACAAGACCGAGAGACTTCTGGCCACCAACGGCAGCCATCTCGTCGGCTAGACGGTCGATGCCAACGGCTCCGGCACCAGAAACGGCCTGGTACGAAGAAACTACAAGTTCCTTCAGAGTCCACTTGCGGTGCAAAGCGCCCATGGCAGCCATCATGGTCAAGGTGGTGCAGTTTGGGTTCGAGATGATGCCTAGCGGGCGGTTTTGGGCCTGCTCAGGGTTCACTTCTGGCACAACCAAAGGAACATCTGGGTTCATGCGGAATGCGCCTGAGTTGTCTACGGCAACGGCGCCACGCTCGGCAGCAATTGGTGCCCAAACCTCAGAAACCTCGTCTGGAACGTCGAACATCGCGATGTCGATGCCGTCGAAAGCCTCAGGCGAAAGCGCAACCACGGTGTGGTCGACACCGTGAACCTTGATCTGCTTGCCAGCCGAACGAGGCGAGGCAATCAGGCGAATCTCGCCCCAAATATTTTCGCGGTTGTTGATGATATCGATCATCACGGTTCCAACAGCGCCGGTTGCTCCAACGAGGGCAAGGTTTGGTTTGCGGCTCATCATTCTCCTGATTTGGTTTGAGGGTTGAAAGTTTTTAGCGGCCGGTGCCCGCGTAGACGGTGGCTTCGATTTCGCTGTCTAGGCCAAAGGCGGTGTGCACGGCGCGGGCGGCATCGTCGATTTGTTTGTCGTCGGTTACTACCGAAATGCGAATCTCTGAGGTTGAGATCATTTCGATATTGATGCCGGCCTTGGCAAGGGCGCCAAACAAGGTTGCCGATACGCCACTGTGGGTGCGCATGCCAGCGCCGACTACCGAGAGCTTGCCGATTTCGTCGTCGAAGATAACTTCGCGGAAACCGATTTTGCCCTGCGCTGCTTCTAGCGCCGCAACAACCTTGGCGCGGTCGCCCTTAGGCAGGGTGAACGAGATGTCTGAAACCATGTCGGTAACATCCACACCGGTTGCGGTGTTCTGCACGATCATGTCGATGTTGGCACCGGCGTCGGCAACAATCTCGAACAACTGGGCGGCTTTACCCGGCTCGTCTGGAATACCAACCACGATGACCTTCGACTGGCCCTTGTCGGTGGCTACGCCCGATACGACTGACTCTTCCATTTTGTCTCCCTGGTTATTGGCATAAACGATGGTGCCTGGGTCTTCGCTAAAGGTGGATCTAACTCGAAGGTCTACTTTGTGACGTCGAGCAAACTCAACCGCACGGATGTGCAGAATTTTGGCACCGGCAGCGGCCAGCTCGAGCATCGATTCAACATCGATTGACTCGAGTTTCTGAGCGGTAGGAATTTGGCGAGGGTCTGCGGTGTAGACGCCGTCGACATCTGAGTAGATTTCGCAGAGGTCGGCGTTTAGAGCGGCAGCCAGTGCCACAGCTGTGGTGTCTGAGCCTCCGCGGCCCAGCGTGGTGATGTCTTTTGACTCACGGTTGAAACCCTGAAAACCAGCAACGATGGCGATGTCGCCTTCGTCGAGAGCCTCACGAATGCGGCTTGGGGTCACCTCGGCGATGCGGGCGTTGCCGTGCACCTCATCGGTGATGATGCCGGCCTGAGAGCCTGTGAATGAGCGGGATTTTGCGCCAAGAGAGTTGATGGCCAACGACAGAAGCGCCATCGAAATGCGCTCGCCCGAGGTGAGCAGCATGTCTAGCTCGCGTGGGCTTGGGTTGTCGGCAACCTGATTGGCTAGGTCTAGAAGTTCGTCGGTGGTGTCTCCCATTGCCGAAACCACAACAACCACCTGGTTGCCGGCGTTTTGGGCAGCAATAACGCGCTTTGCGACGTGCTTGATTTTGTCGGCGTCACCGACAGACGAGCCGCCGTACTTTTGCACGATTAGGGCCAAGGAATGCTCCTAAGAATTGCGAAATTAGGGATGAAAAATGGGATTCGACGATGAACCTCCATTCTAGTTGACGGTTCGGCGCCCTTCAAAGGCTCTACCCAGTGTCACTTCGTCGGCGTACTCCAAGTCGCCACCCACTGGAAGACCCGATGCTAGGCGCGAAATTGTGATTCCGAGCGGGCTGAGCATTCGAGTTAGGTAGGTTGCCGTGGCTTCTCCCTCGAGGTTTGGGTCGGTGGCGATGATCACTTCTTGGATGCCTGGGTCGGCAAGACGCGACATAAGTTCTTTGATGCGCAGGTTGTCTGGGCCGATGCCTTCGATTGGGCTGATCGCTCCGCCGAGCACGTGGTACAGGCCTCTAAACTCGCGTGTGCGCTCGATTGCCTGCACATCTTTGCTCTCTTCAACAACACAGATTGAGGTTTTGCTGCGGCGTGGGTCGCGGCAAATGTTGCATTGCGCTTCTTCGGCTACGTTTCCGCAAATTTCGCAGAAGCGAACGCGCTCTTTGACTTCCATCAGCACAGCGGCAAGGCGCTTGGCGTGGTCATCTTCGGTTTGTAGCAGGTAAAAAGCGATGCGCTGAGCCGATTTTGGTCCAACTCCTGGCAGACGGCTCAGTTCGTCGATGAGTTCTTGAACTACACCTTCGTACATTTAGCGGCCCGCTCCGGGTTCGTCGATTGGAACGCCACCCAAAAGGTCGCGAACCACAGATTCGCCGTAACGTTCGTCGGCAGGCATGTCTACCGCGCGACTCTTGGCGGGCTTTGCTGGCTTTTCTGCCTTGGCCGGTGCGGCTGGCTGCGGCTCGTCTGCTGGCGCTTCTGGCTCTGCGGCAGGCTCGGACATTTGCTCTGGCTCAACTGCAACCGGTGCAACCTCAGGCTCAACTGCAACCTCAGGCGCGGCGGCAACCTCCGGAACAATCGAAATCGGTGTGGTCTTCTCCGATGGCAACGGCGAGGCAGGCGAACTGGCCTCGGGGACCGATGGCTTGAACTTTACGGTCACGCCGAGTTCGGTTTGAATCGCGCGACGCAGGATGTCTGGCGCAGCACCGCTGGTTTTGAAAGTCTCAAGGTCGTGTTGGCTTGCAAAGCGGAGGGTCAAGACTTCGTCGGTGTAATCGATCACCTGAAGCGTGTAGGCGATAACCCAAGCGGTCTTCGATTCTTTTTCTACCAAGCTGAGAATCGCGTTCCAAGAATCTTTGAACTGCGCGGTGGTTAGAGCCGGAACGCCAGAGCTCGCGGCAGACGCAGACACCGATGCAGCCGCCGCACTCACGGCAACTGGTTCTTCGGTTGCTTGTGCTGGCGCTGCAGCCTTTGGCGCAGGAGCAGGAGCCGCAACTTTGGCCGGCGCACTTGACGCTACTTGGGCAGTAGGTGCAACAGCGCCATCTGCGCCGCCTACGCCCATGCGTCGCTCTAGGCGCTCGATGCGCGACAATGCTCCAACTTCGCTGACATCTGCGGCTGGAACCAAAACACGGCCAACCATTAGCTCGAGGTGCAACTTAGGGCTGGTGGCGCCAGACATCGTTTGCAATGAGTCGCGAACCACGGTTGCCGAGTGCGTGAGTTCGGCAGCACCGAAACGGCCGGCCTGAACTCTCATCTTTTCGAGCAGTTCGTCGCTCAGCCCGCGCAAGATAGTTTTTGCCTCGACGCCAACCGAGTTGACCAAAATCAGGTCGCGAAGGCGCTCAAGGATGTCTTCGACAAACTGTCTAGGGTCTTGGCCGCTCTGAATTACGCTGTCGACTGCGGTGAAGGCAGCCGCCGAGTCGCGAAGCGAAAGTGCATCAACGAATTCGTCGAGCAGGTTATCTGGCGTGTATCCAAGCAATGCAACCGCGCGCTCGTAAGCAACCTTGTCGCCCTCTGAGCCGGCAATCAACTGGTCTAGCAACGACAAAGAGTCGCGCACCGAACCTCCGCCTGAACGAACCACAAGGCTCAGCACACCTGGAGCAACGTTTACCGCTTCGATCTTGCAAACCTCTTCGAGGTAGTCGAGCATCTGTGCTGGCGGAACCAGACGGAATGGGTAGTGGTGGGTGCGCGAGCGAATAGTCGAAATAACTTTGTCTGGCTCGGTGGTGGCAAAGATGAACTTGACATGGGCAGGTGGCTCTTCAACGATTTTGAGCAGCGCGTTGAAGCCGGCTGCTGTAACCATGTGAGCCTCGTCGAGGATGAAAATCTTGAAGCGGTCGCGGGCAGGAGCAAAAGCTGCACGCTCGCGTAGGTCGCGGGCATCGTCGACACCGTTGTGGCTTGCTGCATCGATTTCGACAACGTCGAGTGAACCTCCGCCGTCGCGAGAAAGCTCGATGCACGATGGGCACTTGCCGCAAGGAGTGTCGGTTGGGCCTTCAGCGCAGTTTAGGCAACGAGCCAAGATTCGAGCAGAGGTTGTCTTGCCGCAGCCGCGAGGGCCGGAGAAAAGGTAAGCGTGATTGACGCGATCGGTGCGAAGGGCGGTCATCAGTGGCGCGGTAACCTGCGCCTGGCCGATAAGTTCGGCGAAGTTTTCTGGACGATAACGACGATAAAGGGCAGTGACCACGGTTAGAGCCTAGCCTTCCCTTGCGACATCGTTGCGTTGATAAAAAGACTCCCCGCACACCCGCCAGAGCCCAGATACCCTTGCTATCTTTCGATCCTGGGGGAGTTAGCCGAGGTGACGCCGCACGGGGAGTCCACTTGTAATTCTACGCCAAACCCAACATGTTTGAGACTGGCCAACCGAGTTAGCCTAGACCTGTGCACAACATCGAAACCGGGCTTACTTCTCAGCAAGTAAAAGACCGCATTGCACTGGGTGAAGTCAATGTTGCATCGCTCGGTTCCAGCCGATCGCTTGGCACAATCGCCCGTGCCGACAACGCCTGGACTGGCGATCAAGCACACACCGCAACGATGATCGTGCTCTCGATAGCAAGCCTCTGGGTTCTCGCGCTTCACAGCACCCCGGTGACGGCCCCAAGAATCGCCATTTTCACTGGGATGCTCGCGCTTTGCGCCGCGCTCTTCAACGTGCCTTGGGTTGGCGGGTTCTTCGGCTTCGTGCCTCCGGCAACCAGCCAGCTTCTCTTGGTCTTGGCGATCGGATTCGCAGTGAACGCCTGCGTTTCCGTGGCTTCAAAGTTGCTCAAAACCTCCTAGGTCCGAGGCTGAGAAAAAAATCCCCACTTCCCGAATCTAATGAGAGTAGATTGAGTAAAACAACATTGGGGGAACTAATGAAGATCAAACTCAAGCTAATCATCGCTGCGCTCGCGACATTTATGTTGGTCGGATCAACGGGCATAGCGGCAAATGCCGGTCCAGCTACTTTGACATTTGCGCAATTTCAGTCCGGCACTGTTTATCAGGAACTAGCAGCATTGAGCTCTGCAAGCGACACCTATCTGGTTTCGCAAAATGGCGTCGAATTCAACATTTCCGTTACCACCAGCATGTTTGGTGAATCAACGACTTCGACATCGCGTTTCTTGGCAACTAAAACTGCTTCATCGGCATCCATTACTGATTTCGACGAAGAAACCGGCGAACCCTTCAACATCGACTTCGGTTTCGCTAACGGAAGTTACTTTGAAGACATGAGCACTGCTCCGTTGACAGGTGTGCCAAACGCCGATGCTGCGCTGGCTCGATTGGGTAAAAGTGCCACCACCAACCTGATCTACGATTCGGCCGAAACCCCAGAGGGTCTCAGCGACATAAGGCCAGGAACCCTACTCACTGGCGAAACCATTGCGCCACTGAGCCAGCTTTCAGTTGCACAGGAGAGCATGACCTTCAGTGAAGTCTCTAAATCAGCCAGCGTGATAGATGCCTCGAGCATCGATTATGCCTACTCAGCCACCGTTCCAGAGGCTGGGCTATCCCCAGCAATCAACGTAAGCGCCAGATTGACGTTTGATTCGAACAATCACCTAAAGCAGGTTCATACGATTGCCACCGTTCCGAGCGTGGGCCTAACCCTGACTATGCTCGCGACCTTAACTGTGAACGATTCGCTAGTGATCAATCTGCCGACTGACGCGAACTCGGTTCACATGAATGCTTTGGTCAACATGGGCAAACGCATCTCTGCCGAAAAGACAATCACAACCAAGGCAAAAGCAGTAGCCAGCAAAGCTAAGGCTCTGGCAAAAGCCGCAAAGAAGACCCTTGTTGCCAAGCACATCACCGATGCTGCCAAGGCCCTCAAATACAAGGTTTCTTCGGCCAAGAACGGTGTCAAGCTAACCGCGACCTACCAAGGCGTCAGCGGATACGTGTGTGTTGTTGCCACCAAGGGAGCCGCAGTAGTAGCACCTTGCTAGTGCTTTAGACGCTGGCTTTCAACAGGCTAAACTTGGAGGGTTGCCTGCCTGCAGGCATCAGGAGAATTCGCCTAGTGGCCTATGGCGCCAGCTTGGAAAGTTGGTTGAGTGAAAGCTCTCGAGGGTTCGAATCCCTCATTCTCCGCTGAAACAAAATGACTCCATTTAAGGGGTCATTTTTGTTTCAGGGGTTGGGGCGATTCGAACTTTCGCGGGTTCCTGAATCGCGAAACGATTTAGGGCCATTCTCCGCAAGGTCAGAGCGGGGCGGCAAGTTAAGCCGACTCGGTAAGCGAAGCCCCGCTAGGCGAAGTGAAACTGGTCGGTGCTTTCGTCATTGCAGGCACAATCCCCAAGATTCCTGCTGCGCTCTTTCGGAAGTTTTCTTTTCCAGTGCTAGTGTTGCAAACGGTGTGACGGGAAGTCTGGTCGTCGAAAGAGTTCACTAACCTTAGGAAATCCGTGAATCACAACTCTAAATCTAAAAAATCTGCTGGTAAAACTGCTGCGCTCTCGTTAGGTGCGCTTGGAGTGGTTTATGGCGACATTGGAACCAGCCCAATTTATGCATTTAATGAATCGGTTCATGCCGGTGGGACCTCCACGTCATCCATCCTCGGCGTTCTCTCTTTAGTCTTCTGGACTCTAATGCTGGTTGTGTCTGTGAAATATCTGTTGCTTGTTCTCAGAGCCGACAACCGTGGCGAGGGTGGCATTCTAGCACTGCTCGCGCTTATGCCAACAAAGATTCGAAATGCCACCAAAGGCGGATACGGCTTTATGGTTTTCTGCCTTCTTATGGCCGCTGCATTCATCTTTGCCGATGGGCTTCTTACACCTGCAATCAGTGTTCTTTCTGCTGCGGAAGGTTTGAAGTCGATAGATCCAAGTTGGGGTCTATATGCGGTGCCAGTAACTTTGATTATTTTGGCCATACTGTTTACTTTTCAGTTCAAGGGCACCCAGCTAATAGGCAACATCTTTGGACCGGTGATGGTGGTTTGGTTCTTGACCATCGGTGGCCTTGGCTTGTTCCACCTAAGCCAGAACTTGAATGCCCTTCAAGCTCTGAAC
The DNA here is from genome assembly GCA_040402495.1 of Rhodoluna sp. Taxonomy (GTDB): domain Bacteria; phylum Actinomycetota; class Actinomycetes; order Actinomycetales; family Microbacteriaceae; genus Rhodoluna. The sequence continues at coordinate 2,643 of JBBAMO010000012.1, read as the reverse complement.
CCATCGCTCGCAATTGACTTTATTGGCGCGAACAAGTGGCACACACTTTTCGTGATGTCTTCAGTAATCCTTGCCGTAACTGGTGCAGAGGCACTATATGCCGACCTTGGCCACTTCGGAAAGACCCCAATTCGAATTGGCTGGTTCGGCTTGGTTGGAATATCGCTAGTGCTGAACTATTTCGGACAGGGAGCACTAATACTTCGAGACCCATCCATGATAGGAAACTCATTCTTTGGAATGGTGACAGGTCAAGTACCTTCAATCTTGCTTTTCGTCATCACGACTGTTGCCACAGTAATTGCTTCCCAAGCCCTAATTAGTGGAGTGGCCTCAATTGCATCTCAAGCAATACAGCTGGGCTTGATTCCAAGGTTGAAGGTGAATCACACCAATGAAGGGCATCGGGGCCAGATCTATGTCCCGCTCGTTAATGCTCTGATGTTTGCCGGTTCAATCTCGTTAGTCCTAATTTTCGAATCGTCGGCTGCCTTAGCTGGCGCCTATACATTTGCAATTGCTGGAACAATGCTGGTAACCACCGTAGCGATGTATTTTGTTGCCCGCGAAAAATGGAAACTTAGCAAGTTTTTGATAATTCCAGTGTTTTCGATCTTTGGAATCATGGACTTGGTATTCGTGGTTTCGACTTCTACCAAGGTAGTCACCGGAGCCTGGCTGCCAATGCTGATTGGTTTCTGCCTCGGTTCAATGATGTGGATCTGGCGTAAAGGACGTCGCGTTCTCAACTACCGACTTATGGACGAAGACATGACCATCCCACAAATCGAAAGGATGCGAGCCAAGGGTAAAAAGGTTGCAGTTTCAAAGGGAACTGGAATTTACCTTTCAGCTGTAAAGGATGCAGTGCCTCAAGCCCTGCAACAACAGATCCGGGTCCTTCATTCGATGCCTGAGAAAATCATCTTCGTAAGTGTTGAAACCATTGATGACCCAGTCAGCCATGAACCACCAAAATACGAGCAGATAAATGATTTCATGGGCCGGGTCACACTCAAGGCTGGCTTCATGGAGGCTCGCAACCTTCCTCGCGCTCTGAAATCAAAGGCCGTTGCAGATTACTTTGATGAGAAAGAAGCGATCTATTACGTCACCGAGCGCACACTCATTCAAAGCCACAAAGGCGACCTGAACCGCATCGAAGAAATAGTGTTCGACACACTTCATCGCAATGCCTCAACCGCTAGCCGTTATTTTAAGTTGCCTACTCACCGAGTAATTACCTTCAACGTGTCGGTCGAGATCTAGCCAGCTTCGGCGCACAACAATGGCGTAGAAAGCAAATCACATTCTTGATTTCTGCGCCATGATGGGTCAAGAGCCCATATTGGCGAGTGACCTATTCTCCGCGCTAATGAGAAATGCCCCTGACTTTCATCAGGGGCATTTTGACTAACGAACCAAGTTCGTCCAAGCCAAACTCAGAAGGAAAAGCCCTGCTGAAAGCAGAACAAATCCCAGACCAAGACCTGTTGGAGATCTCCAACCGTGCCAGCGTTCTTGAAAATCAAAACGCTTTCGGGTCCAAGAATCTCTCAACTCAACCCAGTCAGACATCTCCTGGATTTTCTTGTCTTTCTTTTCCTCGTTCATTTCTTCACTTTCTTCTATTCGGATTTGAGTGAAGCGAAATAATCAAAATAACAAGGCTTCCTTCTTATTTTACCAATCGAGATACATCTCTCTTGCTATTCACCAAATGCGCCTCAAATGTCAGGATGGCGTAGAAAGATGGCGTAGAAACGATTTTCCTAAATCCACTTCGAGGCCAGTGTTGAGAACCAGCGGGTTAGTGCGTTCCTCGTATTCTCCGCGCTCTACGAAAGTAGACGTTCACTAATGAGACAGTGAAAAAGCCCCAGAGCAATCTGGGGCTTTTGTCTTTCTTAGAGCGAAAAGCGATCTCTAATCCCTGGAAACATGCTTATCAGTGTCACTAGGAAGAATGCGGTGATTACCAAGTTGCTTATGACTACCGGATTCGCGAACGAACCAACAGTAAATGGTGTCGTTATCTTGTAAATCACCTGGACCAACAGCAGCGCAAATACGAACTCTGGGACTGGGAAGAATAGCAAAATCGCAGAAACGGCGAGGATCGCGAAGTAGATGGACATCAGGATTCCGCGAGCCTGAGTTGAACCACCCCAGGCGCTATCAACAATCGGGGATTTCATGGCCGTAAGAATGAGTATTGGCAGCAGCACCATGATGTTCAAAGCCAACGAAACGTAAATCAAAGTTTTCACATGTTCTCCATATCGACGCGAAAGGTGGGGCAACGAATGCCTGACTTATTGTTTACAAGTAAACTATATTTATGACAGAAAAGCGAATAAGTTTTCTTCTCAACATCGTTGTCCGAGAGATGAACAGTCAAGCAGACGGACTTTTGAGGCATGAGTTCGGGATCACTTATAGCCAGTTCGCGTTCCTCATGACCCTTTCCGAGAATCCTGAGATTGATGTGACAAGGCTCGCAGAAGCCCTTGGAGTCACAAAAGGAGCCGTGAGCAATCGGTTGAAGTGGTTTATCAAAAGAGGATTAGCGGCATCTCATCACAAGCCAGGTAACTCAAAACAGTTGCTCATAAACCTGACGCCCGATGGCCTTTCCCTTGC
>JBBAMO010000011.1:0-10876 GCA_040402495.1 Rhodoluna sp. | reverse complement strand
AGACGAGTGGTTTGAGGGTGTCGAGACTGTTGGTGTTTCTTCAGGCGCATCGGTACCAGAAGAACTTGTTGATGGCGTGCTAGCGCACCTCGCGCAAAAGGGCTTTGGCAACGTGGAAACCGTGCAGACGGCCGAAGAAGATGTTCAGTTCTCGCTGCCTCACGAGTTGCGCAAGGGTCTAAAGGCAGCTGGCGAAGACGTTAGCAATAAGGTCAAGCGCCACTAAAGCTATTTATCGAAGTTGGTTTCTTTGACCAGCGAGCCATCTCGGGCGAAAGTTTTCCAAACACCGATTTGTTTGTCGCAATCGAAATTCCCAGAGCGCATTAGCGAGCCATCCTTGCGAAAGAACTCCCAAAAACCGTGCATCTTGCCGTCTAGGTAGTCGCCCTTAAAGCGAGGAAGCCCATTGTCGTACAACGGGCTTCCTGCGGACATCTTAGTTTTTCTTAGAGCGACATCGACTTGCCGGCAGAACCAAGTTCGGTTGCTGCTTCGACAACGCGAGCCGCCATACCGGCTTCGCCGAGCTTGCCCCATGCGCGTGGGTCGTAAGCTTTCTTGTTGCCAACTTCGCCGTCTACCTTGAGAACGCCATCGAAGTTTGCAAACATGTGGCCGGCAATCGGGCGGGTGAATGCGTACTGAAGGTCGGTGTCGATGTTCATCTTGATAACGCCGTGGCTAACTGCCTCTGCGATTTCTTCAGGGGTCGAACCAGAACCACCGTGGAACACGAGGTCGAAAGGCTTGTCTTTGCCGTACTTGGCGCCAACAACTGCCTGAATGTCGCCCAGAAGTTCTGGACGAAGCTTTACGTTGCCTGGCTTGTAAACGCCGTGCACGTTGCCGAAAGTAAGTGCAACCATGTAGCGACCGTTTTCACCTAGGCCTAGAGCCTCGGCGGTTAGCAGGCCGTCGTCTGGGGTGGTGTAAAGGTGTTCGCCCATGCCGCCCTCAACGCCGTCTTCTTCGCCGCCGACAACGCCAACTTCGATTTCAAGAACAGCACCGATACCGCTGGTGAGCTTGAGCATCTCTTGAGCGATCTTTAGGTTCTCAGCCATTGGAACAGCCGAGCCGTCCCACATGTGTGAGTTGAATAGTGGGTCTTGGCCTGCGCGAACGCGCTCTTGCGAGATGGCAATTAGCGGGCGTACCAACTTGTCTAGCTGGTCTTTGGCACAGTGGTCGGTGTGGAGTGCGATGGTGATGCCGTAGTTCTTGGCAACTTCGCGAGCAAAGGCGGCCATAGCGGCTGCGCCAGATGCCATGTTCTTGATGGTCGGGCCTGACCAGTAGTCGCCACCACCGGTGGTTACCTGGATGATTCCATCCGAGCCTGCTTCTGCAAGACCAGCAAGGGCTGCGTTTAGTGTCTGCGATGAAGACACGTTGATTGCTGGATAAGCAAAGCCACCGTTCTTGGCACGGTCGAGCATCTCAAGGTACTGGTCTGGTGTTGCTACGGGCATGGCTTACTCCTAATGCGACGTTGGGATTACCTAAGATGTTACCAACAAAGGGTCTCGCCGCTTGGTGTTTGGCTCACGAAAGGACTGCAATGCAGGTTCGCACCCCAACCATGGAATTGATCGAAGCCTGCTTGAAGGCGGCTCGCGCTGCCTGGCCTTTGGTTGGCTCGAACGACAAGATGGCGGTCGACGGCGCTGCGGTCGATGCAATGCGCGCTGCGTTCAACTCTTTCGACTTTGGCGGGCGCGTGGTGATCGGCGAAGGCGCTAAGGATGAAGCCCCCATGCTGTTCAACGGCGAAGTGCTGGGTCGCGGCGAGAAACTCGAGTGGGACATCGCTGTTGACCCCATCGATGGCACCCGCCTAGCAGCCGAGGGAGTGCCTGGTGCTGTTGCCGTGGTTGCTGCCTCGCCACTTGGCACCATGATGGATTGCCCGGATGTCTACTTCATGAAGAAGTTGGTTTGCGGCGCGGAGGGTGTAGGCGTTGTCGACATCGATTTCTCGGCGACCGAGAACATCACACGCTTGGCTGCCGCACTCGACAAACCGGTTACCGAACTTACCGTTGCGGTCATTTACAAAAAGATGAACTACGACCTCATTGAAGAGGTAAAGGCGAGCGGCGCAAACTGGCACCGATTCGACGAAGGCGATGTTGCCATGGCTGTGGCTGCCGCAACTCCAGGATCTGGCATCGACATGATGCTGGGTGTTGGAGGAAACCCGGAAGGTGTGCTGGCTGCGTGTGCGGTGCGCATCCTTGGTGGTTTTATGCAGGGCGTCTTGGCGCCGAGGTCGGCCGACGAAATCGAAGCCGCTTTGAACTCTGGCTACGCAATCGACCAGAAGTTTGGACTGTCGGAGATGGTGGGTGGCGACCGTCAGGTGTTTGTTCTAGCAGGTGTTACGCCGGGCATTTTGACCGAGGGCATCAGCGAAACCGAAGATGGCAAGTTAGACGTTGAACTGTTTGTTTTAGACACCCAGCTTGAGGGCGGGCGTCGAATCAAGATTCGCAGCGAATAGCGCCAAACCGGCGCAGCGCATTTACTTCTTGTGGAAGATTGCAGGCTCGTCTAAAGCAGCGCTGCGATCTGGCTTGTCGGTAAGAATTGCGGCTGGCGGGTTGTCGATGTGCTCGAGGCCAGACGATGGCTGGGTTACAGCCATGGCGCCCCACTGAACAGCGGTTGAGATGCCGAGTGGAACATTGAAATCTAGGCCATACTCTTCGCTACCGTCTACTGGGTTTTGCACCACAGCGGTTAGGAATCCAGCAAGCGTGGCATCGCCGGCACCTACGGTGTTTACAACGCGAACTGGAGGGGTGCGTGCTGCCCACTCGCGGTCTTTGGTGATGGCCAACATTCCGTCTGGGCCAAGGCTTGCAAGAACAACCTCGATGCCGTGCTCGCAAAGCTCGCGACCTGCGTCGATTACATCGCCGATGCTGTTGAGTGTGCGGCCGACAGCTGATGCAAGTTCTTCGGCGTTTGGCTTGATGATTGAGGCTAGGCCGCGGCGAGCCCAGTAGTTGAGTGGTTCGCCAGAGGTGTCGAGAGCCACGCGCACACCAAGTGCTGCCATGCGCTCGAATAGTGGCTCGAGATCTACGAAGGTGCCTGAGTCTTTGTAAACAGGAAGTGCTCCTGCAACAACAAGCCACTTTGCGTTGCTGTCGCGAACGGTGCGTTCGGTTAGGTCGAGCACAGCGTTCCAGTCTTGCTGGCTAAGTGGACGAGGAGATTCGTTGACCTTGGTGGTAGGTCCGTCTTTTTCAACGATGGTGGTTGAAACGCGAAGTGAGCCTTCAACCCAAAGTGGAACAAGCATGCCTTCGCTGCCGGTGTTGGCAAGCACGCCTGGGTCTTGGTTGCCGATTGGAACAACACCCTTGGCTTCGATTCCTGCAAGGTGAAGACCGCGAGAAACGTTGATTCCCTTGCCGGCAAGCTCTTGCTTGACGTCGTCTGCACGGTTTACGCCACCTGAGTGTAGGTTGTGCACAAAATAGGTGCGGTCAAGCGTAGGTGCTGGTGTCAGGGTGACGATTGGGCAGCCAGTCATTAAGTGCTCCTAAAGACTTTCAAAAGGGAACCAGCCAGTCATAGAGACGGCTGTAATGCTGCAAACATCGTTGTCGGCGTTCTCGTAAAAGTATAACTAAGCGAGTGTTTTGCCGCTGTTTTGCAAAAGTTTTAGAAGCCTATTTATCGGTGGCCTTTTTGCCCGGCTTTTCTTCGATTTCGCCCATTTCACTGATGGTTGGCAGGGTTACTCCAGCATCCAATTCGAGAGGTGAGTCGATTGTCTCAGTTGAAAGTTCGTTTTCGTCGAGGTTGTTTAGCTTTCGAGCGGTAACCAGCATTCTCGATTCGAGGCTAGACACGAACGAGTTGTAATCCTTGACGGTGCTGACGATCGATCGGCCAAGTTTGTCGGCCTTTTCAGCAATGATGCCAACGCGCTCGTAGAGCTCGCGGCCAAGTTTGATCATGGCGCGAACCTGGTTTTCGTCGACGTTTTGACGCCAGATGAAGTTGATGGTTTTGAGTACTGAGAACAGGCTCACGGGGGAGGCAATCGCAACATTCTTGCCGAATGCGTACTCCAACAATGTGGCGTCTTCGCTGAGCGCAGCCGACAGGAGGCTTTCGCTAGGGATGAAGCAAATCACAAAGTCGGGGCTGGCTTCGAGGCCGGTCCAGTAGGCCTTGCCTGCGAGAGCATCGATGTGGCTTTTAACGGCCTTTACGTGCGCCTGTATTAGTTGCTTGCGACGCTCGCCCTCGGCACCTGTTGCGAGTTCGCTGATTTGCGAGGCCTCTTGGTATGAGTTGTATGGAACCTTTGAGTCGATTGCAAGCGACTTGCCGCCGGGCAGGTTGATGATCATGTCGGCGCGGCCGGTGGTATTGGTGGTTTGCTCGGTGAAATCGGCGTGCTTGACCAAACCGGCAAGTTCAACCAGCTTGCGCAACTGGGCCTCGCCCCAAACGCCGCGCATCGTGTTTGAAGAGAGCGCATTCGAAAGCATTTGGGTTTCGCGGCGCAGGGCGGCGTCGCTGTCGACTGCCTGCTTGATTGCTTCGTTCAGGGTGGTGAACTGCGAAAGGCGCTCGCTCTCCATCTTCGACACGGCTGCCTGCATTTTGTCGAGGTTGTCTTTTACCGGAGCCAATTCCTGCAGTAGCTTGTTCTCTTCGCGCTCGCGGGCCTCGCGAGAGGCGCGATCGGTTTCGAGCTGCCCAACCTGCTGTTGCAGCAACTCCACGCGAGCTTTGGCATCGGCAAGCGCGATGGCATCGGTGGGGTTAGCAGAGCCCTTGCCGCGAGCTGCGATTAGCCAGCCAAGTGCGGCTCCAACGACAAGCCCGACGATTAGGTAAATAAAGGTGTCCATGGCCCGAAGTTATCAGCAACCAGAGACATTTTTAGTGAACGCTAGATTGACTTGATTTTGTGTTTCGTGGCTTCGGCCAACGCTGCCACGGAGTCCACCCCGTGGCGATCCGCCGCGTGAATGATTATTCTCGCGCAGGCGTCGGCGTCTGCCAGAGCATCGTGGTGGTTGAATTCCTCGTGACCGATCGCGTAGGCAACGGCATTGAGGCGGTACGACTCGAGATTGTAGGTCTTGCGGGCAATCATCAGCGAGCAGGCGTATTCGAGCGAGGGGAGAGGCGCGTCAATGAGTGTGGCCGAAGATGACAACACTCCCATGTCGAAACCCGCATTGTGCGCAATCAACGTGTCCTCTCCGATGAAAGCCAGCATCACAGCGAGAGCCTCCGCCCAGGTGGGGGCGTCGGCGACATCTGAAGGGTTGATTCCGTGAACCTTGATGTTGAACGGACTAAAGAAGTCATTTGGGTACGGAGGCTGAATCAGAAGAGCCAAACTGTCGACAATTTTGCCGTCGCGCACGCGCACCAAACCCACCGCGCACGGGCTCGCGGACGAACCATTTGCGGTTTCAAAGTCGATTGCGGTGAAGTTGAGGGCCATAGGTCAATTAAACTCTTCAGGTGGCCCTAACTATCGGAATTGTCGGACTGCCCAACGTTGGCAAGTCAACCCTCTTTAACGCACTCACCAAGAACAACGTTCTGGCGGCGAACTACCCGTTTGCGACCATTGAACCAAACGTTGGTGTGGTCAACCTGCCAGATGCACGCTTGGCGCAACTTGCCAAGATCTTTGGCTCTGAGCGCCTGCTGCCTGCACCGGTGTCGTTCGTGGACATCGCAGGAATCGTTCGCGGCGCTAGCGTGGGCGAGGGGTTGGGAAACCAGTTCTTGGCAAACATCCGTGAAGCCGACGCAATCGCTCAGGTGGTGCGCGGGTTTGTCGACCCAGACGTGATTCACGTTGACGGCAAGGTTGATGCGCACAGCGACATCGAAACCATCAACACCGAGCTAATTCTCGCCGACATGCAGACGCTCGAAAAAGCACGCGCTCGCATCGAAAAAGAGGTCAAGGGCAAAAAGGCTGAGCCAATCGCACTTGAGACCGTCGACGAGGCTCTAAAGGTTCTCAACGATGGCACGCCGTTATCGGCCACCAAGATTGACCTAACTCCGATTCGTGAACTTGGTCTGCTAACCGCCAAGCCAATCCTCTATGTGTTCAACGTAGACGAGTCGATTTTGACCGACCCAGCAAAGAAGCAGGCGCTCGCCGATTTGGTTGCTCCTGCTGAGGCGGTGTTCCTAGATGCCAAGGTGGAGAGCGAACTGATCGACCTCACCACCGAAGAGGCCAACGAACTTCTCGAATCGCTTGGCCTCGGCGAGTCTGGTCTCGACCAGCTGGCTCGCGTTGGCTTCAAGACTCTCGGGCTTCAGACCTACCTAACCGCCGGACCGAAAGAAGCACGTGCCTGGACCATTCGTCAGGGCGACAAAGCACCTCAGGCTGCCGGAGTGATTCACACCGACTTTGAGCGAGGATTCATCAAGGCCGAAATCGTTGGCTTTGAAGACCTCATTGCCGCTGGGTCGATGGCTGACGCCAAGTCGGCCGGCAAGGTGCGCATGGAGGGCAAGGACTACGTCATGAAAGATGGCGACGTAGTTGAGTTCCGCTTCAACGTTTAGTTTGTCGTCGCAGCGCGCAATCTAAAGATGGACGCAGCCTGATCAAAGTCTGCAGTCGAAGTCTCAAGCCCAACTTGCCAATTCGCTGTGTTGACGAGAATCATGTGAGCGAAGCCCGGCCCGCCGCCGCCGTGCCCCACGAAGTTTGGCTGGCCGGAAGAGAGGTCAACATCATTCATGAACCCATAGCTGTAGCCGGGGTGGTCGAATCCGGTGCCCTGATAAGGCAACAGAGTCATGCCCGCGTCTAGCCCGATCGTTTCTGCTCGATGGCGAACGAGCGTCACAAAGCCGCGCTTGATTGATTCGGCGTCGGCCAAGAATGTTCCCGAATAAACCCAGCGGGGATCGTATCCACTTACCAAGGGCGAGACATCCTCCCATTCCTCGAATCCTTGAATGCCAAGTGGACTGAATACAAGATCGTTAAGAGCCCCAAAAAAGGTGTTTGAGGTCTTTTTTTCGATAAGCATCCTGAGCAGCAGATAACCCACATTCGAGTAATGAAAACCAGTGCGATTGTTTTCTAGATCTGCGCACGCCGAAAGAAGATAAGTTCGGCTCCAGGCTGGTTCACGCCTATTTACCGCATCGTGGTAGCTCTTGAGTTGGCCATAGTCGCTCAGCCCCGACGTGTGGTTTAGGAGGTCACCAACTTTTCTAGTTGCGTAAACCGCGTCTAGATCTTCAAGAAATTCACCGATCTGAATTTCTAGAGGAATGCCGAGTTCCAGAATTGCCTGTGCAAGGAATGGCTTTGAAATCGAGTAAACAGGAAAAAGTTGCTTCACGCTTCAATGCTACCGAGCACTTCTAGAGCGTTTTGCGAGTGAGGCTTATAGACTTCAAAAGCAACTGTGCGGTTGTAACCACCTAAATCTTTGGATGGATTTACATGAAATATCGCGCAGACATTGATGGACTCCGAGCTATAGCCGTAGGCATCGTTGTTCTCGCCCACCTAAACGTTTTAGGGTTTGCCGGCGGATTTACCGGTGTAGACATCTTCTTTGTGATTTCTGGTTATCTGATCACCCGCTATCTCGTCGAGCAACTGCTTCAGAACAAACTTTCACTTCGCGAGTTTTACTTTCGTCGCGCAAGGCGCATTCTGCCGATGTCGCTTTTGGTGCTCGGTGCCACAACGGCAGCAGCGTATCTACTTTTCAACTCGGTAAAGGCGGGGCAGGTAGCCCTAGACGCTTATTGGTCTGCACTGTTTTTGCAAAACCTTCACCTGATTCAACAATCGGCCGACTACTTTAACCAGGGCTTCTCGGTGAGCCTGGTGCAGCATTACTGGTCGCTGGCGGTTGAAGAGCAGTTCTATCTAGTCTTTCCGGTCACGCTGATTGGGTTTGTGGCAATAGCCAAAAAGTTTCGACTCAAGAACGTTCTGCTTGCAGCCACCGGTTTGGTTAGCGCTGTAACGGCTGCATCACTAACACTGGCCGTCTTCGCTGGTGCAGAAACCGCCAGCACCAGCTACTTTTCTTCGGCAACCCGCGCGTACGAGCTGGGAATCGGCGCTCTGCTTGCCTGCCTAGTGTTGGCTCGCAAGCCAGTGGTTGGCGCTTTGGCTTCTACCGTCATCGGCACCATTGGCTTTGCAGCTATGGCAATCGCCAGCACAGCGTTCAATGGCGCGTTGGCGTTTCCGGGAGCCTATGCACTGGTGCCAACCATCGGTGCCGCGCTAATGATTTACGCAGGCTCAAGCCTTGGTGAAACGCAAACCGCCGCCGCCAAACCGGGATTTATGTCTTCGTTTTTGTCGCTGCGCCCGATTGTTTACATAGGCAGGATTTCTTTCTCGATTTACCTAATTCACTGGCCCCTGATTGTGTTTACCCAGCAGCTGGCTCCCGACTTTGCCGAAGGGCCTTGGTTTGCGCCAACCATAATCGCCACCACGATTTTGCTATCGGCTGCCGCGTACCGATTTGTTGAGACCCCAACCCGCAAGTTGCAACTGTCACCAAAGGCTCCCGCACAAAAGTTTCGATTGGTCGCAGCAACCGTTGTTTTAGCCTTGCTTACTGGCATTACCTCGAGCGCTTGGGCCATCACCGGTGGAACTTGGAACACGGCATATGTTGCGGCCGGCAACTCCGACGAACAAGCCGGAGGCTGGACTCCAAACGAACCTGACACCACCGATAGCGCCAGCGGCTCGGCGACGCCATCAGGGTCTGCCAGTGCTTCGGCCTCGGCAAGCGAGATTGCCTCTGCTTCGGGTAAACCAACCAAGAAACCTGAACCGACCAAGCCACCTGAGGCGCAGACTCTCGCTCAGATTTTGGCCAGCTGGATGCCGCAGGTGGCATCGGGGTTGCAGCTCACACAGGTGCCCGCCGAGCTCTCACCACCCATTTCTGCGTTGCTAAGCCAGCGCGGTTTGCAGTGGAGCCAGTGCATGGACACCATTGTTGACCAAACCACTTGCGAATACGGGCCTACAAACGCAAAGCATGTCGCGGTGATTTTGGGCGACTCCTACGCCCTAGCCATTTACCCGATGGTGATCGAAGCGCTGGGGCTCAAAGATTGGCGAGTGGTTGGTCTCAACCAGCGCGAGTGCATGGTTTCCGACATTGTTCCTTGGCCCTGGAAAGGCACAAAAGCCGACCTCGATTGCCCGGTGCACCGCGAGTGGGTAAATAAGTACATTGCTCAAACAAACCCAGATCTTGTGATTCTGTCTGACCAGCCGTTTCACCCGATTGCCGATGGCGACCAAGATTCTGGCGACAACCACGACAGCCTTTGGCGAGACGGACTCGACACGGCGTTGCAGGCGCTGAGACCGCTTGCCAACAAGATTGTGTACTTCGGGGTTCCAAGCAGTCAGCAAGCCCTCACCGATTGTGTAACTGCGGGTGGGCGCCTGGGCGATAAATGCACCAGCGTTTCAAACAAGTTCATGGGTTACATCAACCAGCAGGCCATTTTGACCAATCGCTACAACATTCCGTTTATCAACCCAAATGACTGGCTTTGCTACGATGGCCGCTGCCCAGCCATCATCGATAACACTCCCGTTTACTGGGATGGCGCGCACCTAACTCAAACCTTTGCTGCCAAGTTGGCGCCGCTTTTTAGAGCATTCTTGCTGGAGAACGATTTGATCTAGCCTCGGGTTAGCCGTTTACGATTTTTTTGATCATGCTCGGAAACACAATTCCGTGCATTGGCCAAACAGACCACCAGTAGGCGTGCCCCATCAAACCCTTTGGTGCGTAAGTTGCTGTTTGGGTGACGGTGCATCCACCGCCGTTATTTGCCGAGACCTCGAACTCCAGCCACGCCAATCCCGGCATGGTCATTTCGGCGCGCAAGCGAAGAAGCTTTTTGCGTTCAAGTTTTTCAACGCGCCAAAAGTCGAGTGCATCGCCTACCTGCAGGTGATGTGGGTCGCGGCGGCCGCGGCGAAGCCCAACCCCGCCAATCAACTTGTCAGCAAGACCTCGAAGTTCCCACGCCCAAGTGGCGGTGGAATATCCGTTGTCGCCGCCGATTGACTCGATGCGTGCCCACACTTCGGCAACTGAGTCGCGGCTGGTGCGGGTGCGAACATCCTTGTAAAGTGAGCCGCCAGCCCAGTCCGGGTCGGTAGGCAAGGGCTCGCTCGGAGTCCACGGAATTGATGCGTCTGACCAGCGTGTTTCGACGCGGGCATCCTTGATCCGCACCAGCGCTAACTCAACAGCACGCTTGAAAGTGGTTAGCCCACCAGGGGGATCGGCAATAAGTTTGCGGATGCGATCGTCGTGGGCAACAACCTCATTCTTGAGGCTTGCAACCAGCCGCTTTGCGAGCGTATAAGGAACGGGGGTAACCAGGCCAACCCAACCGCTAGACAGCTTAGGAGTCATTACTGGCACCGGAATGATGATTCGCTTTCGAAGCCCTGCGGCCTCGGCGTATTTTTGCATCATCGTCTTGTAAGAAAACACATCGGGGCCACCGATATCGAAACTGCCGCTGACCGACTTGTCTAGCGCCGCCGAGCCAATCAAATAGCGAAGAACATCGCGCACAGCAATCGGTTGAATGCGCACGTTTAGCCATTTGGGCGTGATCATGAAAGGCAGACGTTCGGTCAGGTAGCGCAGCATTTCGAACGAAGCCGAGCCAGAACCAATCACGATGCCGGCGCGCAACTCGATGGTGGGAACACCAAAGCCCTGCAAAATTTGTCCAGTATTGGCACGCGCGCTCATGTGCGGCGAAAGCTCGTGACTAGCCCTATAGGAGAGGGAGGTTGGCACTGAAATGTCAGATGGGTCGGGTA